>CAVLAV010000056.1:0-9064 GCA_963660735.1 bacterium | reverse complement strand
GGTAATCCGTCGGCGGTAACGCACTTCCACCCGTCTATATCGACCTCATAGCCGCCCATATTTATCATAGGCTCTATCGCGATAGTCATATTGCGCTTTAATCTCACGCCCGTACCGCGCTTGCCGTAGTTGGGAACGGACGGATCTTCGTGCAGGCGTTTGCCTACGCCGTGTCCAACCATATCCCTCACCACCGAAAAGCCGTTAGCCTCGGCGTGTGCCTGAACCTGCGCGCCTATATCGCCGAGTGCGCTGCCCACGTGGATATTTTTTATCCCCTCGAAGAAACATTCGCGAGTTACCTCTATAAGTTTCTTCTTTTCGGGGCTTATATTCCCGACGTAAAGACTGCGCGCCGCGTCGCCGTGAAATCCGTTACAGTACGCGCCCACGTCTACGCTGACGATTTGTCCTTCCTCTATTATTCTGTCCGACGGGAAACCGTGGACGACCACCTCGTCTATCGAGATGCAGGTGGCGGCGGGAAATCCGCCGTAGCCGAGGAAAGAAGGAGTCGCACCGCACGAAGTTATATATTCGTGCGCGATGCGATCGAGTTCCTTGGTAGTCATACCCGCGCGTATCTTATCCTGTACGAGATTTAATACGTCGCGCACGATCGCGCAAGGTTTGCGCATAAGTTCTATTTCTTTATCGCTTTTAACGTATATCATATTTAGCCCAAACGCTCTATAATGTCGTTAAACACCGATTCTATATCGGCGTCGCCGTCAACCGTTATCAAAACTCCGCGTTTTTCGTAGTAATCTACGAGCGGCGAGGTCTGTTTAACGTAAACGTCCAGACGGTTTTTAACGGTTTCCTCGTTGTCGTCGGCGCGCTGAATTAAATCGCCTCCGCACTTTTTGCAAGCGGTTTCGTTGCCGAGATAATCTACGTGATACGATTCGCCGCATTTGCCGCACACTCTTCTGCCCGTTATGCGGCGCATAAGTTTGTGCAAAGGAACGTCGATGTTCACCGCTTTATCGACTTTGGAAAACTCGTCGAGCGCTTCCGCCTGAAACACGTTTCTCGGGAAGCCGTCGAGCAGATAGCCGTTTTTGCAATCGTCCATCGCAAGACGCTCTTTGACTATTCTTATCGTTACCTCGTCGGGAACGAGTTGACCTTTATCTATATAAGACTTGGCCTCTATCCCGACGGGAGTGCGATTTTTTATATTGTATCTGAAAATGTCGCCCGTGGAAATATGCGGTATACCGTGTTTTTCCGCGATTTTGACGGCTTGCGTGCCTTTGCCCGCGCCGGGCGCGCCCAACAATACTATTTTCATATTACTTCAAAAATCCTTTATGCGCTTTCATCATAAGTTGAGATTCGAGCGCGGTATTGAACTCTATCGCTACCGATACTACTATGAGCATACCGGTTGCGCTGAACGCACCGCCTACCGACGAAGAACTCGGAATAACGAGGTTCAACACGATGGTAGGTATGAGCGCGAGTATCGCAAGGAATATCGCTCCGAAAAGCGTAAGCCTGTTGTTGATCTTTTTGAGGTAATCCGCCGTCGGCTTACCGGGTCTGATACCGGGGATAAATCCGCCGTTTTGTTGTATCGTCTTGGAAATGTCGTCGGGGTTGAATTGTATCTGCGAGTAGAAAAACGCGAAGAATACTATAAACAAGCACAACGCTATCGCGTAGAAGGGGTATCTCGAACTTGCGCCGAGCCAGGTGCTCCACCAACTCGAACCCGCAGTCCAACCGCAAAGAGTGAATATCAATTCGGGGAAGGAGAGTATCGAGAACGCGAATATAAGGGGCATAACGCCGTTCGCGTTTACTTTTATGGGGATTACGGTGGACTGACCGCCGTACATCTTTCTGCCTTTTACTTGTTTTGCGTACTGAACGCTTATCTTTCTTTCCGCAAGTTCCACCCATACGATCGCTCCGAATACGACGATTACGATAAGGATATACCCCACAAAACGAAGTAAACCTTCTCTGTCGAAAGAGTCTCCGAGGAATATCGTATTGAATTCGTTTACGGTAAACGTAGCCGCAGAGGCTATGATACCCGCAAAAATCAAAAGCGATATACCGTTGGAAACGCCGTAATCGGTAATTCTTTCGCCTATCCACATCGTAATGCAAGTACCCGCAGTATAGAACAAAATAACTACTACGTTGGTAAGGAATTTAACGAAACCCGTTACGTTAGCCGTGCCGCCCGACAAAATTGCCGAGAGCGACGCGAGTTCGCCGTAGTTCATCGAATCCTGACCGTAACTCACCAAAATACCGATAGACTGTATAACTGCCAGAAGCAGGGTTACGTATCTCGTGTAGTTGGCGATTTTCTTTCTGCCTTCTTCGCCTTGCTTCGACAATCTTTCCAGCGGGGGGATCGCTACGGCGAGAAGTTGGATAATGATTGACGAGTTGATGTACGGTCCTATGCCCATTGCGAACAAAGTACCGTTGGCGAGCGCGCCGCCCGTCATCATATTCATTATTTGAAGATAAGACGTGCTGCTGTCCACCGAGGAACTCAACAAATGTTCGCCCACGCCGGGAACGGGGATGTAACAACCTATTCTGTAAATAAACAGGAAAAGGAGCGTCCACCAAATTTTATGTCTTATCTCTTTGACTTTAAAAGCCTTTTTCAACGTTTCGAACATCTTTCCACCTCCGCTACGATTTTATCAAGCCTGCTCGCAAGTGCCGCCGGCTTTTTCAATCGCTTCTTTCGCGGTTGCGGAGAATTTAGCGGCTTTAACGGTAAGAGCGACGCTTAAATCGCCGCCGCCGAGGACTTTAAGTCCCGCCGCGTTCTTAACTTCTTTAATAAGACCTTCGCTCAAAAGCGTTTCGAGGTCTACTACCGTACCCGCCCCGAAAGCGTTAAGAGTTTCAACGTTGACTATAGCGTATTCGGTTCTGAAATGGTTGTGGAAACCGCGCTTGGGTACTTTACGGGTTAAGGGCATCTGACCGCCTTCAAAGCCCGGTCTTACGCCGCCGCCACTTCTCGCCCACTGACCTTTGTGTCCTTTACCCGACGTTTTGCCGAGTCCCGAACCTACGCCGCGTCCGAGTCTTTTAGCGGGGGTTCTCGAACCTTCCGCAGGTTTTAACGTATCTATTCTCATAAGCCTACCTTCCTTACGCCTTTTCGACCTTTACGAGGTGAGCGACGAGCGCAAGTTGACCTTGGAGCGCCGCGTTATCCGTAAAGACCTTAGACTGATTTATTTTGTGAAGTCCGAGTGCCTCGCAAACCGCTTTTTGCTTGGGAAGGCACGCGATCGTGCTTTTTACGAGAGTTACTTTTACTTTAACTTCTGCCATTTTAAAGTACCTCCTTAACCTAAAATCTCTTCGGCGGTTTTTCCGCGAAGCGCGGCAACCTGCTCTACGGTTTTAAGTTCGTTAAGACCCGTGATAACGGCTTTAACCATATTTACGGGGTTGGACGAACCGTGAGATTTAGTTCTTATGTTCTTAATGCCGGCAGCCTCCATAACCGCACGAACGGGACCGCCCGCGATAACGCCCGTACCTTCTTCGGCGGGCATCATCAAAACGGTGCCGCGGCCGAACTTGCCGATAACGGTGTGGGGAATGGTCGTTCCGACGGTGGAAACTTTACGCATAGCCTTTTTGGCTTGCGCGGTCGCCTTGTCGATTGCCTCGGGAACTTCGTTGGCTTTTCCGCTGCCGCAACCTACTCTGCCGTTTTCGTCGCCCACGACTACGAGTGCCGCAAATCTCATTTTACGACCGCCCTTTACGACCTTGGTTATACGGTTTACGGAAATAAGTTTTTTGCAAAGACCGTCGTCGCGATCCTGCTTTCTTTGAGGTCTGTTATTATCTCTTGCCATCTCTTTTCGTCCTCCCGTCAAAATTTAAGTCCGCCGGCTCTCGCGCCGTCGGCAAGTGCCTGAACTCTGCCGATGTAAAGGTAACCGCCTCTGTCGAAAACGACTTCCTCGATGCCCTTTGCGGTGGCTTTTTTAGCAAGTTCTTCGCCGACGATTTTAGCCTGTTCGACTTTCGTCTTTCCTTCAAGGAGAGCCGCTACCGCTTTTTCTTTGGACGAGCAGGCAATTAAAGTGTTGCCCGCCACGTCGTCGATGATTTGCGCGTAGATATTGTTCAGACTTCTGTAAACGCAAAGTCTGGGACGCTCGGCAGTACCCGAAATTTTGACTCTGACTCTTTCGTGTCTTTTCTTTCTATCAGTATTTTTATCAATTTTTGATATCATATCGGTCTACTCCTTATTTACCCGCGGTCTTTCCTTCCTTACGCTCGATTACCTCGCCCTTGTAAGCGATACCGTAACCGTGATAAGGTTCGGGAACTCTCAACGCCCTGATATTTGCGGCCTCTTGACCGACCGAAACTTTATCTATACCCTTAACGCTTATTTCCGTGGGGGAAACGGCGGTTAAAGTTATACCGTCTTTCGCCTTAACCGTAACGGGGTGCGAAAAACCTATCGAAAGTACGAGGTCTTTGCCCTGTTGAGCAACTTTCCAACCTACGCCGTTTACGGTAAGTCCTTTTTCGTAACCCTTGGTTACGCCTACGACCATATTGTGGAGGAGCGCTCTGTACAAGCCGTGTTTTGCTCTTACGGCGTCCTCGTCGTTGGATCTTACCACGTGCGCGACGTTATTTTCGACGTTGAAAGAAATATTTTCTTTATCGTAATCCTGCGTAAGCGTGCCGAGAGGTCCTTTAACGGTTAAAATTCCGTCCGCCGCCGAAACGGTAACGCCTGCCGGCAAAGCAACCGGCTCTCTACCTATTCTTGACATATAAGACCTCCTTACCAGACGTAAGCAAGGACTTCGCCGCCGTGGTTAGTCTTTCTTGCTTCCTTGTCCGTCATTATTCCCTTGGGGGTGGATATTATCGCGATGCCGAGTCCGCCCAAAACTTTGGGAAGTTCTTCGCAGCCCGCGTAAATACGAAGGCCGGGACGAGAAACTCTCTTCAAACCGTTGATAACCTTTTCGCCCTTCGGTCCGTACTTCAACGAGATAACTATCTTGCCCTGAACGCCGTCGTCAACGACTTCGTATCCGGCGATGTAGCCTTCGTCGAGAAGTATCTTCGCAATGGATTTTTTCATATTAGAAGCGGGGATTTCCACTTCTTCGTGTTTAACAGTAAGCGCGTTTCTGATGCGCGTAAGCATATCTGCAATAGGATCTGTCATCTTAATACCTCCTCTCACCAACTCGACTTTTTAACGCCGGGGATTTGTCCCTTGTACGCTAACTCTCTGAAACATATACGGCATACTCCGTACTTTCTGAGAACGGCGTGAGGTCTACCGCAGATCGAACACCTGGTATATCCTCTCGTAGGATATTTAGGCGTCTTTTTCTGTTTATTTATCATAGCGAGTTTTGCCATAATTCGTGTTCTCCTTAATTTTTGAAAGGCATTCCCATTGCCTTTAACAATTCGCGCGCCTCTTCGTCGGTCTTAGCGGTGGTAACGATACAAATATCGTAACCTCTTATCTGCTCGACTTGATCGTACTGTATTTCGGGGAATATAAGTTGTTCCTTAACGCCCATAGCGTAGTTGCCTCTGCCGTCGAACGACTTGGAAGGAACGCCTCTGAAATCCCTTACTCTCGGAAGAGCGATAGATACGAGTTTATCAAAGAAATCGTACATTCTGTCTTGCCTTAAAGTAACCTTTATGCCTACGTTCATACCTTCTCTTACTTTGAAGTTTGCAACGGACTTTTTAGCCTTGGTCAAAACGGGCTTTTGTCCCGCGATGAGCGCAAGTTCCTGTTGAGCCGTCTGAACGCTTTTGGCATTGTCTTTACTGTCGCCAAGACCCGCGTTTATGGTGATTTTCACGAGTTTGGGGCATTCGTTGACGTTCTTATAAGCAAAATGCTTCATAAGATAGGGAACGACTTCCTCTTGGTACGTCTTTCTCTTTCTGCTGACATACTTGGAATCGGTTGCAGGTTCGTTAGCAACCTGAGTCTTTTTGCTTGCCATTTGAGTGGTTCTCCTTATTCTGCCTTTTCGGTCTTTTTGGTGGTTTTCTTAGCGGTTTTGGTCTCGCCTTCCGCTTTCTTGGTCGAAGTCTTTTTGGTAGTCTTTACTTCTTCCGCGGTTTCCTCCGCCTTCTTCGTCGAAGTCTTTTTAGCGGTCGTTTTCTTGGTCGCTTTTACTTCTTCGGTTGCGGTTTCGGCAGTCTTTTTGGTCGATTTTTTAGCCGCCGCTTTCTTGGGCGCGGCTGCCGCTACGTCGAGGCTCGCTCCGCATTTTTTGCAGATTCTGAACTTTTTGTCGCCTTCGATTTTATACGAAACTCTCGTCGCTTTGTTACAGGCGGGGCATACGACCATAGCGTTGGATGCGTCTATCGCGCCTACTTGCTTTACGATCGCGCTCGTTTCGTTAGCGTTTCTCGCCTTTCTGCTCTTCATCTGGACGTTTACGCCGTCCACTTTAATCTTATTTTCGGCGGGAGCGGCGGAAATAACTTTGCCCGTCTTGCCCGCGTCTTTGCCCGTAAGTATAAGTACGGTATCGTTCTTTTTAATCTTCATATTGACTCTCCTTACAGCACTTCCGGCGCAAGAGAGATTATTCTCATATAATCTTTCTCGCGAAGTTCTCTCGCAACGGGTCCGAAGATACGCGTACCTCTCGGTTGTTTCTGGTTATCGATAATAACCGCCGCGTTGTCGTCGAATCTGATATGAGTTCCGTCCGCACGACGAATGCCCTTGGAACTTCTTACGATTACCGCCTTAACTACGTCGCCTTTCTTGACTGCACCGCCGGGGGTAGCCGTCTTTACGCTTGCAACTATTACGTCGCCGATGTTACCCGTCTTTCTGAACGAACCGCCGAGCACTCTTATGCACATTATTTCTTTTGCGCCCGAGTTATCCGCAGCGATAAGTCTGGTCTGTGGTTGTATCATATTAAACGCTCCTCCCGAATTATTTAGCCTTTTCTATTATTTCGGCGACTCTCCAGTTCTTATCCTTGGAAAGTTTTCTGGTCTCGACTATTCTTACCTTGTCGCCTACGCCGCACGAATTTTCTTCGTCGTGCGCCTTATACTTTTTGGAAGTGGTTATCGTCTTTTTGTACAAAGGATGAATGGCTCTTTGTTCAACGGTAACGACTACCGTCTTATCCATTTTGTCGGAAGTAACTATTCCGACTCTTTCTTTTCTTAAATTCCTTTCCATCTTCAGTCCTCCGCTCATACGCTCGCTTTAATTTCTCTCGCGCGTATTTCCGTCTTGATCCTCGCAATGTCCCTCTTCGTCGTTCTTATAACGGTGGGATTTTCGAGTTGCCCGGTGGCTTGGCGGAAATGAAGGTTAAAGAGTTCGTCTTTTAAATCGGCTAACTTGGTTGCCAACTCGTCGTTGGTCATTCCGTGAATTTCCTGTGCTTTCATTTTCAACCTTCAACTCCTTCCGTAGTTTTTTCTTTGACGACGAATTTCGTCTTGATAGGAAGTTTATATCCCGCAAGGCGCATAGCCTCTCTCGCGTCGGCTTCGCTTACGCCCGCCATCTCGAAGAGAACTCTGCCCGGTTTAACTACGGCAACCCAGTATTCTACGTTACCTTTACCGGAACCCATACGAGCCTCGGCAGGGTGCTTGGTTACCGACTTTTGGGGGAATATATTTATCCAAACCTGTCCGCCGCGCTTTACGAATCTCGTCATAGCGATACGAGCGGCCTCTATCTGGTTGGAAGTGATCCACGCGGAACCGTCGGCTACGAGCGCGAAATCGCCGTAAGCGATCTTGTTGCCCTTGGTAACCTTACCGGTCATTCTGCCGCGGTGCATCTTTCTTCTTTTAACTCTTTTAGGCATCAACATAATTAAGCCTCGCCTCCTTCGGTTTTCTTGACCTCTCCGAGAACTTCGCCCTTGTATATCCAGACCTTGATACCGATCGCGCCGAACGTGGTGTGCGCCGTTGCGATACCGTATTCGATGTCCGCGCGAAGGGTCTGAAGGGGAATAGAGCCTTCGTGATATTGCTCGCATCTCGCTATTTCAGCGCCGTCAAGACGACCGCTTACCATAACTTTGATACCCTTGACTCCCGACTTCATCGATCTCGATATAGCCTGTTTCATACTTCTTCTGAACGAAGCGCGCTTTTCGAGTTGAGCCGCTATCGACTCCGCCACGAGTTGTGCGTCGGCGTCGGGCTTTTTAACCTCGAAAATGTTTACGGATACTTGCTTGCCTTTGGTTATTTTGGCAAGTTTCTTCTTCATTACCTCTATTTCCGCGCCGGCTTTGCCGATAAGCACGCCGGGACGAGCGGTGTAGATAGTAACCGCTATTCTGTCGGCGGCTCTTTCAATCGAAATTTTGGAAATTGCCGCTCCGAAATAGGTGTCTTTTATATACTTTCTGATTTCGTAGTCCTCTTTAAGGAACGCGCCGAAATCTTTTTTGTCGGCATACCAACGGGTATCCCAACCTTTGATAACTCCAACTCTCAATCCGTGCGGATTAACTTTCTGTCCCATAGCGTTCTCCTTAACCTCTCGCGTCGAGCACGACCGTAATGTGGCTCGTTCTCTTTAAAATTCTAAAACCTCTGCCGTGCGCCATAGGCTGCATTCTTTTAAGCGTAGGTCCTTGATCCGCGTAGCAAGCGGCTACGTAAAGATCCGCCGCGTTCATCTGCAAGTTATGCTCCGCGTTTGCAGCGGCGGACAAAACCACCTTTTTGATAGGTTCGCAACCCGCCTTGGATACGTTGTCGAGTATGGCGACCGCTTCGGTTACGCTCTTTCCTCTTATAAGGTCGAGTACGACTCTTACTTTATAAGGCGAAATTCTGACGTATTTAGCAACCGCTTTGGGTCTTTTGTCCTTATTTTCCTCTATTCTTTGAGTTTTTAACTTAGTATTTTTAGCCATTATCGTCCGCCTCCATTATTTACCCGTCGTCTTTGCGCCGGCGTGTCCTTTGAACGTTCTCGTAGGCGCGAATTCACCGAGTTTGCAACCGACCATATCTTCGGTTACGTATACGGGCACATGCTTTC
>CAVLAV010000055.1:0-9154 GCA_963660735.1 bacterium | reverse complement strand
CTTAAATTTTATACTCCCGTAACCGCTTTATTTAATTCTATCTTCAAAAAAGCAGATCTCGCCGTACAGATTCCGTCTTTAAAACTGATTTTACCGCTCGGGATATCTTTTTACACATTGCAGGCGATAGGATACCTTATCGACGTTTACAGAAAAAAGATCGTAGCCGAAAAGAATTTTTTTAAGGTCGCTTTATTTTTATGCTTTTTCCCTCAGATTCTCGAAGGGCCTATCGTAAAATACGATCAGACGGCGGCTCAATTGTACGAGGGACATAAATTCGATTATAAAACGGTCGCTTTCGGCGCGCAGCGAATCCTATGGGGATTATTCAAAAAAATGATCGTTGCCGACAGATTATACTTACTTGTAAAAACCGTCTCGGACAAGCCGTCCGAATATGCGGGAATCGCAAGTTTGTTGCTGATTTTGTTTTATACGTTACAACTTTATGCCGATTTTTCGGGCTTTATAGATATTGCTATCGGCAGCGCGGAAATGTTAGGAATAAAACTTCCCGAAAATTTTCGCCAACCGTTTTTTGCAAAAAGCGCGCAGGAATTTTGGCAACGCTGGCATATTTCGCTCGGGGTATGGCTTAAAGAATACGTCTTTTATACCGTTGCCTTGTCGCCGAAGTTAATGAAAATCTGCGGCAAATTAAAGAAAAAACATAAAAATCATTTCACTAAAATTCTGCCGACGCTCGTTTCTCTGTTTTTCGTGTGGCTTTGCAACGGGTTGTGGCACGGCGCGAAATGGAATTATATCGTTTACGGAATGTATTATTTCGTAATCATATCTGCGGGTATGTTGTGCGAACCGCTTTTCAAAAGGCTGTATGCGGCGATAAAAATCAATCCCGACGGGAAAGCGATTTCCGCTTTCAGACACATACGGACGCTTTTAATAATTTTTATCGGAGAAACGATATTCGGATCGAATTCGCTTAAAAACGCGTGGATTACGCTTACTTCCGTTTTTAAGCCGTGGAGAGGCTCGATGTTTTCTCTGGGACTCGATTATAAAGAGTTTATCGTCGCGATTATAGGAATTCTTTTGATTTTTACGGTCGATTTTGTAAAAGAAAAAGGCGTGAATATACGTGAAAGCATTGCAATAAAAAAATTGCCCGCGCGGTGGCTCTGCTATATGTCGGTAATAGTCACGATCGTGCTTTTCGGCGCATATGGCGGAATGTATTCGCTTTTGCCGTTCATCTACGGAAATTTTTAAGGAGAAATCAATATGCAGCAATCGACAAAAAACAACGTACTCAAATTTACAGGATTTATCTTGTCAACAATATTGATAATCGGCGCATTGTGCTTATTCGTCCGTCCCGAAAACGAAATGGATTATGCGGATAAACGTTCTTACGAGGCATACAGGGTTTTCGATGAACCCGAAAATACCATCGACGTAATTATGCTCGGGCATAGCGGCGTGTATCGCGGACTTTCGCCTATGGAAATGTACAAAAAATACGGGTTTACTTCCTACGCTTGTTCGAGAGCGACGCAACTGCCTTGGGAATCCTATGATTTTCTTGAATCCGTACTCGAAAAACAGACACCGAAACTCGTGATATTCGAAACCGATCAACTGTTTTACGACAAAGGAACGAGCATTGAAGAAAATTGCAAGCAAAACAAAATCGACAACGTAATACCCATAATTAAAAACCACGCCTCGTGGAAAGATTGGCTGCCGGGTAAAAATTACCGTGAACGCAGTTATACGAAAGGCTATCAGTTTATAAAATCGGCAAAAGCGTATACAGGCAACAAACAAATTACGGAAACGAACAAGTCCTACAAAATACGAAAAGACCACTTGAAAAGCCTCGATAAAATTTACAAACTGTGCAAAAAGAAGAACATTCCGCTTTTTCTCGTGGAAGTACCGTCAAAAATGTTGTGGGACTACGAGAAATACAATGCGGTTAAGGCGTATGCGGATAAACGCGGCATCGGGTTTATCGACTGCAATCAACGGCTCGAAGAGTTTGATTTCGACTGGAAAACCGACACTTACGACGCAGGAGATCACTTAAACTACAACGGAGCGGTAAAACTTTCGGCTTTTGTAGGCGAATACGTCAGCAAAAAATACAATCTTCCCGACAGGCGCGGTGATAGTAAGTATTCATTCTGGCAAGAAGATTTACAAAAATATATAAAATACGTGGAGAACGCACAATGATTAAACGAATAAATAACGTAATCGAATTTTTAGAAAACAGCGCAAATAATTTCCCCGACAAAATCGCTTTTGCCGACGAAAACAATTCCGTTACTTACGCAGAACTGATAAAAAAAGCGAAGAAAATGGCTGTCGGCATATCTGAAAAAACGGCTCCGCGCTCGCCCGTTGCGGTTTTGGGCGGCAAAACGATCGAAACGGTAACCGCTTTCTTTGCTTGCGTTTATGCGGGATGTTTTTACGTACCGCTTAACCCCTTGCATCCCGTACACAGATTAAGGCAAATTTTAAGAACACTTAATCATCCGCTGGTTCTTATCAAACGCGGTTATGAAAATCTGTTGCCGGAAGAATGCGAAGAAATATATTTTACGGCGGACGGCGGCAATACTTTGTTTTTCGACGATGCCGAAGAAAAAGACAATCCTGAAATTCTCGATAAAATACGAATCAACCATATAGATACCGATCCACTTTATATTATGTTTACGTCCGGTTCGACGGGTACGCCGAAAGGTATTGCGGTGTCCCACCGCTCGGTAATCGATTTTATAGGCGAATTCGTGAATTTATTCGGGATAAACGATTCCGACGTAATCGGAAATCAGGCTCCGTTCGATTTCGACGTTTCTGTAAAGGATATTTATTCGACGATTGCAGTCGGAGCGACGATGCAGATTATTCCGAAAAAGTGTTTTTCATTCCCGAAGCCGCTCATTGATTTTTTGACGGAAAGAAAAATAACCTCTCTTATATGGGCTGTTTCGGCTCTCTGCATCGTTTCGACTTATCGCGGTTTTTCATATAAAATCCCAGTCGATATCAAAAGGGTTTTATTCAGCGGCGAAGCGATGCCGATAAAACACCTTAATATTTGGCAGAAGGCACTACCGAAAGCCATGTTCGTAAATCTTTACGGACCTACGGAAATCACTTGTAATTGTACTTATTATATTGTACCGAGCGGCGTTTTCGATAAAGACGTGCTACCGATAGGAACGCCTTTCCCGAACGAGAGAGTCTTTCTTCTATCCGAAAACGGCGATAACATAACCAAACCGAATACAGTCGGCGAAATATGCGTTTCCGGCACGGCATTGTCGCTCGGGTATTATAACTGCAAAGAAGCAACCGAAAAATCTTTCGTTCAAAGCCCGTTAAACCCGTATTACAACGAAATTATTTATAAAACGGGCGATCTCGGCTACCGCGACGAAAACGGCGATTTTTGTTTCGTCGGCAGAAAAGATTTTCAGATAAAGCACATGGGACACAGAATAGAACTTAACGAAATAGAAAACGCGATGATTGCAGTGGACGAGGTCTGCCGCGCGATTTGTCTTTACGACAACGAAAAACATAAAATAACAGGTTTTTATCAGGGTGACGCGGAATCGTCCGTGATCGCCGCGGAACTTCATAAAACGTTGCCCGCATATATGATTCCGTCCCGATTTGAAAAAACAGACAAGTTTCCGCTTAACGAAAACGGGAAAATCGACAGAAAAAAGTTAAAGGAGTCGTATTTGAAATGAACGTTGAAAACATACAAACGCCCGCCTACGTTTTCGATATAGACAGCCTGATTTGTCGGATACGAAAAATAAAAGAATCTTTCGGTAAAAACGTTTCCATTTGTTTTGCGGTAAAAGCCAATCCTTTCGTTGCGGAAGCCATAAAAGACGAGGTCGATTGCTTCGAAGTTTGCTCTGCGGGAGAGTTTCGCATTTGCGAAAGAGCCTCTGTTCCGCCCGAAAAAATCGTTCTTTCGGGCGTTTATAAGAATGAAGACGATGTTAAAAGAATCGTAAAAATATGCAAGGAAAACGCCGTTTATACGGTGGAATCGCCTATGCAAGCGGACTTACTCGATTCGGTAGCAAAAGAATACGGACTTTCACTCCGAGTGCTTTTACGACTGACGTCCGGCAATCAATTCGGTATGGATGAGCAAACGATATTAAAAATTATCGGAAATCGAAATAAATCGGCACTCGATATTATAGGAATTCAGTATTATTCCGGCACGCAAAAACGTGAAGAAAAAATAATCAAGGAAGTCGAACACCTTAACGATTTTATTGAAAAAATCGAAAAAAACGACTTTTCGGTTTCCCGTATCGAATACGGAGCGGGACTGAAAGTCGGATATTTTCAAAACGAAAATATAGACGAAGAAAGCGAACTCGACCTTCTTTCTTACGCTTTATCGGTTTTCGGAGAGAAGAAAATCACGCTTGAATTCGGGCGGTTTCTCGTTGCGGATTGCGGTAGTTATTACACCGAAGTTGTCGATATAAAAAATAGCGACGGAGTAAATTACGCTATCGTCGACGGCGGTATCAACCACCTGAATTATTACGGACAGACTATGGCGATGAAACAGCCGTTTTATAAGCATTTCGGCGGCGATGGAGAAGAAAGCGAATGGACGGTTTGCGGCTCGTTGTGTACGACGGCAGACGTTCTCGTTAAAAATTTGCCGCTTAAAAACCTTTGCGTCGGCGATGTGATTCGTTTTGACAAGGTAGGCGCGTATTCCGTTACGGAAGGGATATATTTGTTTTTGAGCCGAGATCTGCCAAGTGTTTACCTCAGACAAAACGGCAACCTGACGCTTGTCAGAAAATCAATGCAAACAGATAAAATAAATTCAATTTGAGGAGTATTGTTATGGAAAAACTTTTGCAACTTTTATCGGAAATCAGACCGGACATAGATTTCGAAACAACAACCGACCTTATCGACGGCGGCGCGCTCGATTCGCTGAACATAATGGAAATCGTCGTTGAAATATGCGATGAATTCGACGTGGAATTATCGCCCGCCGACATTATCCCCGCAAACTTCAATTCGGCAAAAGCCATGTATGCTATGATTGAAAAACTAAGAGGATAAATTTTTACGTAAAATCGGATTTTAAGAATCATGATATATACGCGTTTGATTTTAATGTCGAAATACGTTATAATAATTATATCATGCCGATAAACTTGAATTTTTGGAGAGAACAAAATGAATAACCGAAAGAAGATAGATATTTCGACTTGGAACAGATACGAACTTTTCGCGGAATTTATAAACATGAGAACATCTGTGTACGATATGACTGTAAGAATGGATGTAACGACTCTCGTTAACTACTGTTGCAAAAAGAATCAATCGTTCTTTGCGAATTTACTGTATTTGTCTTTAAGGGAACTTAACGCCATACCCGAATTTAGAATGCGAATTCATGACGGCGAACCGTATATTTATGATAAGGTTGATTGTAGTTTTACGGTTGCTAACGATTACGGATTTTTTGTAAACAGAATCGCCGAATATGCTCCATATGATGAATTTTATAAAAACGTTCTTTCCATTATTGAAACGGCAAAAAAAGAAAAGAACGCGCATCCGAAAGATTCTGATTTAAATCGCGCGGACTTATTGTATTTTTCATGCATCCCATGGGTAGATTATCAATCTATGACGCTCCCCGTGATTACAACGCCTTATGGTTGCAAAGATCAGACTTACAATATCGTACCCTGCGTCGGTTGGGGTAAGTATATTGAGGATAACGGAAAATATAAAATGTCAATGCATATGAAAATAAGCCATGCTTTTGTTGATGGTAAACCTCTTGCGGACGCCTTTAATAATATTCAAAAAGCGGTTAATGAAATCGCGTTCTGAATATTCAATAACTTGCGATTTATTGATGGTATAATTCGTTCTGCGTTCAAGCCTGAACACACCCCGAAATTAACAATTGATTGGTATTACACAGTAGCGGCTGACTCTATACAGTTTTTGGAAAAAGATTTCGAATATATTGCGAATATGACAGAAAATGATTGACAAACAAATGTTCGTCTGTTATAATAAAACAGACTTGGTATAAGGTCAAGTATTGCGCCGTAAGAAAAGGCGTTGTCGGGCGTGAAGATGTTGCCCGATTGTTCGTTCCCTTTTGTGGCATCGGACAGGATAATTACCGTCGTTTACCATAGAATTGCAGTCAGGTATAGCAATTCCGCGACGGGCGTTGAAATCGTTAAAAAAGAGAGATTTCGGCGTGGGTTTTGTTGTATTACGATTTTTTAGATAAAATCGACTAAAATTAAATAATCGGGATTAAAATCCGTGCGAAGAACGAGCCTATTTAAGGCAACCGAAATCGCACGGATTTTTTGTCCGCGAATACAAAATCGGAGGTGTTTTATGTGACGAAAATAAAAACTTAATACTTGTGTTTTAAGTCGGTGATAGAAAAATATCAGCGGCTTTTTTGTCGTCTTTCGGGAGGTAAAACAATGACAAATTACAATCAATATCGTCCGCCGTGAACGATATAAAATTTCACGACAAAAATAATTTCAAAGGAGAGAACGGTTATAAAAACCACATTAAAAACATTTAAATATTCGTTCGTCTTGCTACGGCGAAGCCGTTATTTTTTCAACGGACATAAGCTCCCTGCAAGGGCGAACGACACCAAACGCGAAGCGATTTGGTATAGTGAGTTATACCTACCGTTTTTCGGTAGGTATGCGAACTATCCAAATAGAAAAGGGCTCCCGCAAAAAGACGAAGTATTTTTGTGGGAAGAGGAGCCGCAACGGCGAATACCGTCAACAGCAAAAGCGGTTGACGAAAAGCAAAGTTCGCGGCGACGAAGTGAGTTATACCTTTTTAGAAAAGGTATCAAAAAAAAGTCCACGGAAATGATGAATTACGTCGTATTTAGTATGCCATATGGAAAAATATAAACGCGCAGACGTTGTGGGAATCGAACGTGAAAACGAACGCGACGAGAATTATAAGTCCACGCGAAATCCGCAAATCGACAAGTCGAAAACACGTCTGAATTACCATACAATACCGTATGAAAAAAAGTATCTTCCGTTTATCGACGAGCGGATTAAACAACTTTCGCCTAAACGAAAAATCAAAGACGATGCAGTACTTGTAACGTCGTTTATTTTAGGTTCGGATAAAGAATTTTTCGACCGGATTACGGCAGAACAGCAGACACAATTTTTTGCCGATTGCACAGAGTTCTTTTCTGAACGGTACGGAAAAGAAAACGTTGTATCGGCAGTCGTTCATTTAGACGAAAGTACGCCGCATTTACATTTCAATCTTATGCCCGTAACAAACGGCAGATTGTGCGCGAAAGAACTCTTCGACCGCAATGCGTTACGCGATTTACAAACGGATTTTTACGAAGCCGTCGGAAAGAAATACGGCTTGGAACGCGGTAAAGAAGGAAGCACGGCGAAACACTTGGATACGGTTGCTTACAAAACGAAAAAGATGACCGAAGCCGCCGAAGCGAAGATTCGCGAAGCGGAAGAAGCTCAAGTCGCCGCAAAACCTGTGAAAGAATTGCTTGAAAGTTACGAATCGGCAAAGTCTGAAAAGATTCCGTTTTCCGGAAAGAAAAAGGAAACGGAAATTATCGCGTTACGCACAAAAAACGGAGAATTGCAACGGAAAAACGATATTCTCGCAAAAGATAACGGCGATTTATATGCGGAACTTAAAAAGCACGAAAAATCGGTAACGACAAACGAAGGCGCGGTAAAGTTACTAAAAACATTGCTCGAATACGCGCCCGAAGAACTCGCCGTGGCAAAGCAGGCGGCAAATCGTCGCCAAGAACAAGAGCGGGAACAAAAACGCTCACGCGTAACTTCAAACAACAAATTTAAAGACAAGTAAGTAAACCTTGCCGAACGGAAACGTAAGCGTCGGCATTTTAAGGGAAGGTATGATACCGAGATGCAAGTAAATAAAAAAAGTAAGACCGACCTGTTTTCAAATCGCATTCATGCGAGGCTGAGAAAAAATTTAGAAAAAGGAGCCATAAAAAATGAAAAACACAAGATTAAACGAATAACTGCTCGGAGGGGAAAATCACGAGAAAGAAAAAGAACACTACGGGAATACCCGATTATGCGCTCGACGGTTTGGCGAGAGCGTTATTGCCAGCAATTCGTCGGTATTTTGAAACGGAGGAAGCAAAAAGCGAATTTGAACTTTGGAAAGCCGAAAGGCAAAAATTACAACTTAATAAAAAATCTGAAAATATGAATAATCCCGTTATTTCTAACGGGTTGCCGTTTGATGAGTCTACATGAACGGCAGAGTTTCGCCGAAACTATAAATACGGCAAAGGGCTTGCGATTTGCTCGCAAGCCCTTATTTTTATATCTAAATCAGTCTGAATTGCCTATACATAAAGTAAATCCGAACCATTCGCTCGTTATGAGCCAACAATTCGGATTATACTGCTTTGGTGCACCATAAGGAATTCGAATCCCTAACCTTCGGTTCCGTAGACCGACGCTCTATCCAGTTGCGCTAATGGTGCATATTTAATTTTTAACTCTCACCGCCATACGCCGCATAAGCGCGTAACGTTGAAAGCCTTAACAGTATATAACATTTATTCCTTTTTGTCAACTCTTTACGCTTTATTTTTTCTAATTTGTTATAAAAATTTTGCGGCGAAAAGCAAACCGCTTTTCGCCGCATAATAAACTTAAATCAAGCCAGACATTTTAACATATATTCGGGCAACTGTTCCTTGGTCGCGCTGACGGTCATTTCAACCGTTACGCCGTTTTGCTCGCACAAAGTCTTGATTTCGCCGAACGCTTTTTCAAGTCCGTTTAAATCGCTGTTGGTTATGCGAAGAACGCCGTCGATATAAATGCCCTCTATATCGTGGTTGCCGGCAACTAAACCTTTTACGAAACCCGCAAACCCTTCGACGGTGTTGATGCCGTATTCTTCGGTATAAACGCACCTGACGTTAAGGTCGATGTCAACCGAACAAACCCTTTTATCGGTTATGAAAACTATGTTGCCTTTTGCCTTTGCCGCCGCGGCGTTTACGTCGTCGAGAATAATTTTGGTTTTGCCGAAGCCCTTAGGACCGTATATGAGTTTAATC
>CAVLAV010000054.1:0-9166 GCA_963660735.1 bacterium | reverse complement strand
TTTGGTTGAATATCCAATCCGCCAAACTATCAAGTGAAACAAACGTCTGCGTTATTCCTCTTTGCCTCATAAAGTCGTTTTGGTACATTTCGTATTCAATTTTTATCATTTTATCGTCTCCTTTTTTAATTCCAGCCAGAACATTTTTTCTGCGCGTCTTTGCAGGCAAAGCAGCGTTCGTAGCAACCTGTTTCTTCGTTATAGAATATATCCTCGCTAAATATCAAGCACTCTTCGCTGTCGCAACAAAAATAGTCGCAACTGCCGCAGTCATCGCTCGGCACTTCTACCATAACTTCAATCTTTGCCATCTTCAAACTCCTTTAATAAATCATTTATTTGCTTGCTCGTTACCTCTATAAGTTCGGGATAAAACTCGCTGCAAGACATTCCGTATTTCTTTCTCAATTTTTCTGCAAAATCTTTTGCTCCAATCTCTCTCGCCTGAACAATCCGCTTTTCTCTGTCTTTGATATATGCTACGAGATATTCAGTATACTTGCTCTTGCTTCCAATCTCGTAGTCTTTCTCTTTGAGAAGTTCGCCGACTTCGTCTGCAATCTGTTCTGCGATGTGGTCTACATCGTTACAATCTAACGTAAGCAAATCGTCTTCACCTACGCTACCGTCAGGCACTCGCCTATCGGACAGGCGTTCTTGCAATACATCGTCTTTAATTGCGGCGACTTATACAAATCTGCCATTAAAACTACCTTGTCTACCGGCACTACTTTCGTCAATCCGAGTTCATAATCCGCCAGCGATGAAGTGCTAACTCCGAGCAGGTCAGCCGCGCTTTCTCTGCTACATAGCCTCTCGTCCCATATTGACGCTTCTTTTCTACACTTGAAGTAGATATTTTCGTTAGGTTTCGTAGAGTCTTTTCCCATTGTGAAAGCACCTATTTTTTGCTATAATATAAGCGTAAAGTAAGAAACGATATTACGAATTACAGAACTGTAAGTTAGAGCCAAAAAAAATATCGTTGAACTCGTCAAACGAAAGATTTAGCCCTTTCGTGAGTGCAGCGATTTCGGCAGGAGTAAAGTAAACCTCGTTGCGTTCCTTCTTCGCATAACTGTCCGTTGACTTTTCAATCATCTTCGCACAGTCCGATTGCGTCAGACCGAGAGCAACTCTTTTACCTTTAAGTTGAAGTCCTTTCATATTATGCTCCTTTGCTTAATTTGATTTTGTATCTATATTATATCTTACAGATTTGTAATTGTCAAACGTTTTGTGGCTATAAATTATAATTTTTATAAGATATGTTTGCAGGGCTGTAATTTTAGTGGATATTTCTTACATTTAATGCTAAAATAAATCTAATTTGGAGGTATTAACTTTATGTCAAACTTTTCTCAAAGACTCAACGAAGCGATTTTACTTCGCGGAGTATCACAAAAATGGTTAGCGGATGAGGCTAAAACTACGGAAGCAACCATTTCGCGCTACATCAACGGTAAGGCTTCTCCATCAATTCTTATTACTATTAAGGATATAGCGGAATCGTTACACGTTTCTTCCGACTATCTTTTAGGACTTACAAACATTCCCACAAGCAAGGAAAACGTTTCTACGGAAGAACGCGCTATTTTGTCGGTATGGGCGAAGGTGTCCGCCGATGACAAGAAAGTATTTTTCGCTCTGCTCGATAAATACCTTTCCGACGACGAGAGAAAGACTCTTAAAGGGGAATAAGTCTATGACAATTAAATATACCGGCGACGAGCATTTCACCGACGGAGATATGCCGACTACTTTCTTGCTGTCTGATTTCTACTCTTGGCTTTCTGCCGATATGGCTACACCTGCCGTCCGCAACCTTTTGGCAGAATATATCGTGGCTACCGCACTCGGCGTTGAAAAGGAAGGCAAAGCCTATCCCTGTCTTTACTATGGTGGTTATTCGATTGCTATTTCTTCTTCCGGCTACGTTCAGACTTCCGCAGGACATTTGGTATCGCCTACTTTCAAAGCACCGTCAAAAGCAGATATATCCATATTCTGTCTGCACGAACATCTCAACAGAGACACGTCCGACTTAATGAAGTTGGAACAATGGACTTTTTTCATTACTGACAAGAAGATTCCGGACGATCAACCGTTGACTGTTTCTGTGGTAAAGGCGTTAAGCCCTTATATGGTCAAATATAACGAGATTAAGGGGGCTATTGATAAATTATGAAAGGTAAAGGAATAAACGTAATAAACTTTGATGTAAGCGGAGAGAAGCACTTTACCGATAACGGGCAAGAACTGCCTTTTCAACTGAAAGATTTTTGGAGTTGGTACGCTTCGAACCTGCTCAACGCCCCGTTGCGTGGCGCAGTTGCGGAATACATTGTTGCAAAGGCTCTCGGAGACACAGAGCCGTACAGGAACGTTTGGGCACCGTGCGATTTGATGTATCGCGGCGTTCCTATCGAAATAAAATCGTCTGCGTATTTGCAGGCACACGAAAGAGAACTGCTTTCGAGAGTGTCGTTCAGCATTGACCGACATAACCACTACGTTCAGACGGAAGATACTGTTGAGTATAAACATCACTCTGCTATCTATGTTTTTTGTCTGTATGCCTGCAAGGAGCGGAAAGAAGCCGATCCTATGCGTATGGAACAATGGATATTCTACATAGTGCCTACCGCCACGATTGAAGAACAACTCGGCGATCAGCACACGCTGTCTTTCCGTTCTTTACTTAAACTACAACCGACGATAGCAACCTATGATACTTTGAAGACCGAGATAGACAAATTATGCCAACATCAGTAAAATCAATAGAGAGCGAGAAGTCTGCCCTTTACGTCCGTGTCTCAACCCACTTTCAGGTGGATAAGGACAGCCTTCCGTTGCAAAAAGAAGACCTAATTAATTATTCGAAATACGTTCTAAATATCAACAACTATGAAATCTTCGAAGACGCAGGATATTCCGCAAAGAACACCGACCGCCCGAAGTATCAGGAGATGATGAGCCGTATTCGCACGGGCGAATTTTCACACCTTATCGTATGGAAGATTGACCGTATTTCCCGTAACCTGATAGACTTTGCCACGATGTATGAAGAACTGAAAAGTCTCGGCGTGGTTTTCGTCAGCAAGAACGAACAGTTCGATACCTCGTCCGCTATGGGCGAAGCAATGCTAAAAATCATTCTCGTATTTGCGGAACTTGAAAGGAAGATGACTTCCGAGCGTGTTACGGCCGTTATGCTTTCTCGTGCAAACGACGGCAAATGGAACGGCGGTCGCGTCCCGTTCGGCTACGACTACAACAAGGAAACGAAAACCTTTTCCATAAACGAAAAAGAAGCGGCTATCGTCCGTCATATTTACGATAAATACGAAGAACTACATTCGCTTCTGCTAACCGCCAAATACCTCAACGAGCATTGTTTGAAAACACGCAGCGGAATTGCGTGGAACCCGACGACCGTCGGTATTATACTGAAAAGTCCGTTCTACGTCGGCGGCTACCTTTACAACAAGCACGATTTAAGCAAGACTAATTATAGGTTGAAGACAAACCGCCGTCCCGAATCCGAGTGGATTCTCGTCGAAGACCATCACGATCCGATAGTTGAAAAGGACCAGTGGCTTGACGTGAGCGAGATATTGAAGTCTCAACGCCGTAGCAATAAAGACGGTCCGAGAACCTATACGAGAGTAAACACGCACATCTTTGCAGGGCTTATCTTCTGCGGCGTATGCGGAACGCAGTTTATCTCCACTATCGACCGTCCTCGTGGCAACGGCTATCGTCCGTCGATATATCTTTGCGGAAGACATCGCCGCCACAACGACTGCAACAACAAATACGTTTCGGACGTTACGGTCGCGCCGTTCATTCTCAACTATATAGCAAACATCATCAAAGCCCAAAACAATTTCGGAGTTTCGACGGATATTGACATCTTCGAAAAGAAACTGCTTCGCGGCGAAGTATTCTCGAACGTTGCAGGAATAGAGAGAACCGGTCTGCAAGAAATGTATGATATGCTCCGGAGCGGTAAATTCGACACCGATATATACAAGCCGAAGGTCGTTACTTCCGACGGCACCGAACCGAGCGAACGCGACTTACTTCTTTCCGAGAAGCGAAAAAAAGAACGTGCTCTCGCACGCCTTAAAACTCTCTACCTTTATAACGAAGAAGGAATACCCGAAAAGGACTACTTCATCGAGAAAAAATCTCTGACCGACGAATTGACTAAAATCGACAACAGACTCAACGAGATTGAAAAGGAAGCGGCTTCTGCGTTTTCCATCTCCGATGATGACTTTATGGCGAAAGCGTCATACTTCATTATGAGCCAGCAACTACTTACAAAACGGTATGTGAATTTCGACGCTTTGATACGAAAAATCGATCCGAAAATCATCAAAGATTTCATCGATTCCGTTATCAAAAAAATTGTCATTTCGGACGGAAAAGTCGTCTCGATCCTGTTCAAAAACGGCATAGAGCACAAATTTTTGTATTTCGAACCGAACGTGCGGTGAGCACCGAAAATCGTAAAAACGGCACAAAAAAGCCCGAAAATCAGGCATTTTCGTCTGTATCTTCGGGTTTCTTTTTGTCTTCGTCCGTCCTGCCTACAATGAGCATCGCGTCCCCGAAAGAGAAAAACCTATACTTTTCCTTTACGGCAAGATTGTAAATTTCGAGCGTTTTTTCTCTGCCTATAAAAGCGGAAACGAGCATTACGAGCGTACTTTCGGGCAAATGAAAGTTAGTTATCATACCCTCTACGCACTTAAACTTATAAGACGGAAAAATAAAAATACCCGTATCTTTTCCGCCGCTCGTTACGAACCCGTTTTCGTCCGCGAAAGATTCCAGAGTTCTTACGCTCGTAGTTCCTACCGCGATAATTCGCCTGCCCTCACGTTTTGCCGCATTTATCTTTTGCGCGTTTTCCTCGGTAATCTCGCAATATTCCACGTGCATTTTATGCTTTTCTATATCGTCGGATTTAACGGGGCGGAAAGTCCCCAACCCCACATGAAGATTTACCTCTGCAAATTCTACGCCTTGATTTTTGAGTTTTTCTATAAGTTCGGGCGTAAAATGCAAACCCGCCGTCGGGGCGGCCGCCGAGCCTTCCTGCTTGCAGTAGACCGTATTATATCTATCTTTATCTTTTAGTTTTTCGTGAATATACGGCGGCAAAGGCATTTCGCCCACGCGCGAGAGTATATCCTCGAACACGCCGTTAAAAGTAAAGGATATTATCCTTCCGCCGTCGTCCGTGCGGGAAAGCACTTTAAGCGAAAGTTCCTCGTTTACGGTAAGCACCGTACCTTCGCGGCACTTTTTTCCCGGCTTGACGAGAACTTCCCATTCGGTAAAATTGAGCCTTTTTAAAAGTAAAACTTCCACCTTGCCGCCGTGTTCCGTATAGCAATAAATGCGCGCGGGGTACACTTTGGTGGTGTTGATAACGAGCAGGTCGCCCGCTTTTAAATAGTTGACCACGTCGTGGAAAATACTATGTTCTACCTTGTCGGTTTTTCTATCGTAAACGAGAAGTCTTGAAGAATCGCGCGGCTCTTTGGGTGTTTGCGCGATGAGTTCTTCGGGCAACTCGTAATAAAAATCACTCGTTTTCAAAATTTATCTCCGTCGAATATTGAAGATTGTTGCGCCTGCTGTTTAGGCACTTCTCTGCCGATATGCGCGTATGCGCCTGGCATAGCCACCCTGCCGCGCGGACTGCGCGATATAAAGCCGAGTTGCAACAAATACGGCTCGTATACGTCCTCTATGGTGTTGGCGTCCTCGTTTATGGTCGCCGCCAAAGTGTCGAGCCCGACAGGTCCTCCGCCGAATTTATCTATCATAGACGTTAAAAGGCGTATATCTATTTTATCGAGTCCGAGTTCGTCTACTTCGAGCATATCGAGCGCGTGCTTTGCATCGGCAAGCGTAACCGAATCGTGTTCCATAACCGACGAAAAATCGCGGACGCGTTTTAAAAGTCTGTTGGCGATACGGGGCGTGCCGCGACTGCGTTTTGCAACCTCTATTGCCGCCTCGTCGTCGATTTCCGCGCCGAGCGTGTGCGCGCTGCGCTTTACGATTTCGGCAAGTTCGCTCGTCGAATACGGTTCGAGCCTGCATATAACGCCGAACCTGTCGCGAAGGGGCGAACTCAACATTCCCGCACGGGTGGTCGCGCCGACTAAAGTAAACTTTTTAAGCGGTATTTGCACCGATCGTGCGGAAGGACCTTTGCCGATAATAAAATCGAGCGAAAAATCCTCCATAGCGGGATACAAAATCTCTTCTACGTTGTGATTGAGGCGGTGTATTTCGTCTATAAACAACACGTCGCCCTCGTTAAGGTTGGTAAGTATCGCGGCGAGATCGCCCGATTTTTCGATAGACGGACCCGAAGTTACCTTTATCTGCACGCCCATTTCGGCGGCAACGATGTGCGCAAGCGTGGTTTTACCAAGTCCCGGAGGTCCGTATAAAAGCACGTGATCGAGAGGTTCGCCGCGAAGTTTTGCCGCGCGCATAAACACTGCGAGGTTGTTTTTAACCTTGTCCTGCCCCACGTAGCCTTCCATAGACTTGGGGCGCAAAACGTTTTCGACTTCGTCGTACTCGGTCCTCGTGCTTACTATTAAACTTTCTTCTTCGTCGTACATAGCAATCTCCCGTTTAACCGCGCATATTTCTGAGCGACGAGGAAATAATTTCTTCTACGGTCGTCGCGCCGTCAGCAAGTGCGCGTTTTACCGCGTCGCGACTGTCCGACGCGGTAAATCCGAGCCCCATAAGGGCGATAACCGCATCCTCGCCGTCGCGGTCGAGTTTTACAGCCGTACCACCCGACAAAAGCGCGTCCTCGCCTTCCGCCGAAACCTTTTCGCGAAGTTCGAGTATTATCCTTTCGGCGGTCTTTTTGCCTAAACCTTTTACGCGGGAAAGCGATTTTACGTCCGAAGTCGCTATTGCGGCGGCAAGGTCGTTAAGATTCATACCCGATAAAACCGTTATGCCGAGTTTAGGACCTACGCCCGAAACGGCGATGAGTTTCATAAACATATTTTTTTCGGCTTTATTATCGAAACCGTAAAGGAACACTCCGTCGTCCTTAACCTGAAAATAGGTGTAAACGCCGCCTTCTTTCTGCGAAGAAAGCCGCGCCAAAGCCGATGCCGAACATAAAATTTCGTAGCCTATTCCGTTATTTTCGAGTACGACGCCGCCGTCGAACTCGTCTATTACTTTTCCTTTTATATACGCTATCATAGTTACACCTTACCTTATGCCGAACGGCGCGGAAAGTCTGTTGGTCTGACAATGCGTAAGCGCAACCGCCAGAGCGTCCGCCGCGTCGTCGGGTTTAGGAATTCCGTCAAGCCGCAAAAGCGTTTTTACCATTATCTGAATTTGTTTTTTTTCGGCTCTGCCGTAACCCGTCAACGCCTGCTTGATCTGTAAAGGCGTGTACTCGTAAAGCCTGCCGCAATTTTTTACGCAAGTAAGCAATATAACTCCCCTCGCCTGCGCCACGTTTATACCCGTGGTTATGTTGTTATTGAAAAACAATTCTTCCAGAGCGATCTCGTCGGGAGTATACTTGTCCACGAGTTTTTTTACGCCCTCTTCGAGCATCGCGAGCCTTACGGGCAAAGTTTCGGTTTTGGGCGTCAATACGACGCCGTAGTCTATTGTTTCAAATCTGCCGCGCTCGCTTTTGAGTACGCCCCAACCCATAGTGGCAAGTCCGGGGTCTATTCCTAAAACTATCATTACCTTATTATTTTAATATATTCGGGCGTTTTAGTCAAGTGAATAGCCAAAGATAAAACGAAAGGATTTTGCAAACCCGTGCAAAATCCTTTCGTTTTCAACGCGCCAACTCGGCGCGGAATTTTTCGGCAAGGTCGCCCGCACCTAAAACGAGCAATAAATCGCCGCTTAAAAGCGTTTTTTCGAGTTGAGTTTTAAGCGCGGCAAAATCATCGAAATACGCGGTTTCGCCACCTAAATCGCGATACAAATCGAACGCGCTCCCGCCGTCGGTATAATTTTCCCGCGCGGCGAACGTTTTATAAATATACAAGTTTTTTATCCTGCCGAGGACGGATAAAAATTCGTCCTTCAAAAATATCGTGCGCGAATAAGTGTGCGGTTGAAAAACCGTTATTATTCGGTTTGCGTTAAGTTCCTTTGCGGCGGCGTATACAGCGGCAATCTCGCGCGGGTGGTGAGCGTAATCTATTATAACTTTCGCTCCGTTTATTTCGCCTATATTTTCAAACCTGCGCCTTACGCCCTTAAAGTCGGCTAAACCGCGTTTTATATCCGCCGCTTTAACGCCGAGTTCGGATGCGGTCGCCGCGGCGGCGAGCGCGTTCTGCACGTTATGCCTGCCGTAAACGCAAAGTTTCACCATGCAAACCTTTTTGCCGTCCGTGTAAAAATCAAAGCGATATTTTCCGTTTTCGTCCACGAGATTTTTCGCCGTATACTTCGCGCCGTCCGAAAAACCGAAAGTCACGGCGTTTTTATCGCCGTATGCGGTAAGTGCGCCGTCGTCGATATTGATAATCGCCTTATCCGCTCGGTTTAAATATTTGTAGTAAGTATTTTTCAGTTCGTCGTAATCTTTATAACAGTCGAGGTGGTCGGCGTCGGTGTTAAGACAAACCGCAACCGAACAATTAAAGGCAAGCAAATTCTTTTTATATTCGCAAACCTCGCTTAAAAATATATCGCCGCCGAATAGCGCGCAGTTGGAAAATTCGTTATCCTCGCCGCCTATATGTGCCGTAAACCTCAATTTTGCTCGCTTAAAAATATGCGCAAGCATACAGGTAACAGTAGTTTTGCCGTGGCAACCGCCCACTCCGACCGTCGTTTTAAAATTTTCGGCTATGCTTTTTAACAGTTCCGAGCGGGAAATAACGTAAAGTCCGCGTTTACGCGCGGCAACTAGTTCGCTATCTTCCGCTTTTATGGCGTCGCTGTAAACCGCCATTTGCGCGTTTTCGATATTTTCCGCCGCGTTGCCGATAAAAATTTTAGCACCCGCCGCGGCAAGTTCGTCGGTGTAAGCCGAACGGGTTATATCGCTGCCCTGCACCGTAAACCCCGCGTTTAACAAATATTTTGCCAAACTCGACATACTTACGCCGCCTATTCC
>CAVLAV010000053.1:0-9218 GCA_963660735.1 bacterium | reverse complement strand
ACAGCATATTTATGTGTCCGATTAAAACGAATCAGTGAGTCGTGTTTATTCCTTAAAAGCGGCATTTCACACTTAACCTGTTCGCCTTGCGGGTTTATTTTACTCATAATTCAACTTGCCGAAAGCGTAAATAAAGAACTTTTCGTTTACGTCTACCAACCGAGCGGTAAAGCCAAAGACTTCAAATCGTCGTCTATCAACATTTCGACTACGATAAACGACAATATTTCGTATCTGAATTACAAACTCGAACTGTTAAACAGTATCGAGAGTTTTCACGGTTGAAACGAAACCTTCGTATCCGTGGTCTAAAATATGATTATTGCTTATTCCTAATAAATCGACGCCAAGCGCTTTTATGCCGTTTACGGTGGCTGTCGGCGCTTTTATGTTTGGGCCTGCTTTTCTTATCGGGGTATCCCTGTCCGCTAATGCAAATTCACAGTTGAAAATTCTATAATCTGCACCGTTTAGCACCGCCAATATTTTTTCGTCGACAAGTGCGGCAACGTCGCCGTTTTCAAATTCTTCATAATTTATTTCCGTCGGAACAAGATCCGCTCCTATTATAATTTTCATATATACTTTTCCTTATGCGTTATATTTTATATGTTTGAAGTCTTTATTATTAAATTTCACACGAAATCGTCTTTATGCCGAATAAGCAAGGCGTGCTGCCGTTTATTCTGTCTATGCGAATACGCACGGTAGGCGCGGCGGCAAAATACTTAAAAGAATATTCCTTTTCGCCACATATTTCCTCGTTTATTTCGTAAGTTTTATCGCCTATAGTTATTTTAACCGAAAGAGTATTTGTAAACGAGCCGAAATTAAAAGTTATTTGATTTTCCGCGTTCGCCTTAACGCTTAATTCGTAGGAAAACCAACCGTGAGCGTTTATCGCGCTCCATTTTGCGCCCGCCTTATTACCCGCAATGCGACATTGCTTGCCGCCGATTAAAAGAGTATCGGAAAAATTGACTTCCTTTTGCAGTTTATGCCCCTCGGTGCAACTTCCGCAAATAATATAATCTGATAAATTTCCCGACTTAATCGCGTTATACGCCGCTTTTTCAGCCGTAAAATTCTCTTGCATTTGCCTTACGAAATTACCTATCGAATCGGAATTTTCGCCGTTTAAACCGTAATAACAATAATAATCTTTACCGAGTTCCGACTTGCCTTTTTCGTCAATCTCGGTTAAAACTTTCAACTGTGCAAACAAGTTATTCTCGTAACGCTTATCACCCGTTTCAAAATATTCCGAGTAGTTGCGCAACGAATATGCGAGCGATTTCCAAAGAAGCGAAACGAAATACAAATTTTTAAACTTTAATAAAAGTTTATCGTATTCCTCGCCGCATATTTCGCCCTTAAGTCGTTCGACTTCTTTTAACAGGCTTTCCGCCTCTTTTGCCGCAATTTCCTTTTCGAGCAATAAATCTTCGACCTTGCCCCTCTGCCAACCGACGGGAATATACCACTCGTCGGACTGTATTTGACACTCATTTTTAAAAATCTCAAAATAATAGTGATTTTTACAATGGTTTACTTCGGGAAAATAACTACCCTGCGTAAAATAATAACCGTTAAGATAGAATATCTTTTTTTGGACTTCTTCCGTCCGTTCCATTATACGACGGACTTTTTCGCCCGCCGCGCCGTATTTCGAGTTGAAAAAACCGCTTATAGCCGTATCCGTATCTTCGTCGTTTAAAAGCGCGTTGGCAATTACGAGGTTTACTTCGTTTACGCTGTCGAACGGGTTTCGATAATTCCTGTCTATTCTTAATACGAAACCCGAATTTTTAAATTTATTACAATACGAAAACTTTTGTATAAGGTGTTTATCGAGCATTATAGGCAGTCTGCCCTTGCCGAAATACTCCCCGAAAATATCGCCCTCGACTATGAACGGATTATCTTTTATCTTTGCGAAAAAGTCGTTGTCGGGCAAAGTAAGCGACCAGTCGAATTTAGTCCACTTATCCATTACGACGAGATCTTTCGATATTTCGGAATAGGCTTTAAGCATTGATTCCTGATCTTTCTCCACACTTGCAAACGGACGAACTATCATTTCTTTGCCGAGTTTTTTACATTCGTCGTAAAGTATTTTAGTAACGAATTTTACACGCTCTATCACGCTCAATTTTTGATTTTTCAACTTTAAAAGCGGAATTTTGGTTTCGTGCAAAGTCAGAACTATACCGTCCATTTTGGGATATTCGTCAAAAAAGTCTGCTATCTTGTTTTCGAGATAATCTTTTACGAGCGGGTGCGAGACTTCTATATCGCCGTTTTCGTTAAGCACTTCGGGATAGACTTTGCCGAAATCGGTCGGCAAAATAAGTTCGTGATGCCACATAAAAGTTTTTACGCCCTGCGCGGAAGACTTTTCAAGTCCGCGATTTACCACGTCCAGACACAGATTGACGTAAGCCGTATCCTTTTCACCGTTAAACCGAGCGTACTTTTTATTAAAAATCATTCCGTCGATATTGCCCTTAACCGCGTCGTGAATAGGTCCTGTTATCTGAATATGATTATAGCCGTTTTGTACGGCGTAATCTATACACTTAAAATAATATTTTTCCTCGACTTCATCGGGGTTGATTATTGATATTCCTTTTATATATTGCATAGCGTTAATTCTCCGTTGTTACTTTGCTATATCGTCTTTATTCCACCTGAAATTGCCTTTTATCCCCGACACGTCGGTATAATATACGAAACAATCGGGATATTTTTTCATTAGCGTAACGAATTCCGGTACTTGCCTGTTATTTATTACGGTAATTACAACGTTGGAATTTTCATTTGTAAACATCCCTTTACTCTCTAAAACAGTTGCCCCGTGTTTTAAATTGTATATTATATCCTGTTTAAGTTCTTCGGGGTTTTTCGTTATTATTTCAAACTTGACCGCGTTTCTGCTGCTTTTAAGCAATGCCGAAACACCCTTTTCAAAAATGAACATCTGAATAACGGACAATAACACCGCAGTCAAATCTTTATACACGAAAAATGAAACGCCTATTATAACGTAACAAACAAAACTTATTACTTTTTCGACGTCTTTATTAAATTTTATTTGAACGATACAGGCGATTACATCTATTCCTCCCGAAGACGCGCCGATTCGGAGCATTATGCCCGTTCTGACGCCCAACAGTAACCCGGAAAATATCGCGGCGATAACTTTATCCGATTCGACTACGTATTGATAGAAATTGACTTGTCCCAAGATAAAAATCCATAAAGACGACAAAAGCGTAAATAAAACGGTATATAAAACATATCTTCTCTTTAAAATAAACCACGCAATTATTAAAAGCGGCAAATTTAACGCAAGAGTAAACACTCCGGCGTTTATTTTGGTTATCTCTTGCAGCATCGTAGCAATACCGTCTATTCCGCTCGGAGCAAAAGCGTTTCCGAACACGAATATATGCAACGCCAACGCCGAAATAACTGACGCCGTTATTGTATACAAAACGTTTAATATTTCTTTTTTCATACCGTAATTTAAATAAATTATTTTAGTTTTTTAAGACAGCTCTTTTATCGCAAGTCTTACCGTCAAATCTTTTATATATCGTTTAATCGTAGCGACTCCAACGTATGAATTCGGTTTAACAATCATACCTGCCCAAGGATTTTAAATGCCTCTATATTAGTGCAATAGGTAACGCCGTTTTTACCTGAAATATACTTGCAAAATTCCTCAAATCTTTCGTATTTTCCGGGTTTGTAATCAAACTCGTAACAATGCGCCCATATATACAATAGTTTTGGTTTATCGCCGTTAAAATTTATAAGTTCGTCGGCAAGACCGTACATATCGTCATCGAATACTCTACAGGACGGGTTAAATTGCAGTAAATTCTCCTGCAATTCCAGACTGTGAGTCGAATCGGTAGTTCTCGCATATTTAATCGGCGTCCTCTCTTTTATAACTTTTAAAACTTTATTATCGACTTCGCTGCAAGGGTATGCCATCCCTTCGACTTTATAACTTACCAACGCCTCTAAATTACGAATATCGTCAACAACTTCTTTTACGATTTCGTCATTTGAAAGTTGAGTGAGCCTTGCATGATGCACCGTATGAGCGGCAACTTCGTGTCCTGCATATATTTCTTTTATCATTGAAGAAGAAACGACTTTCCTTTCAACGTTCACTCCGTTCCATACGAGCGGAAAAGAATGCTCGAACAACCCCGAATTAAGATTAAACGTCGCTTTTAAATTGTATTTATTTAATATTTCTATAACTTTTATATCTTGAGTTACACCATCGTCAAAACTAAAAGTAATAATTTTTTTATTCATACGTCGTCGTTAAAATATTTAGAATAAAACGGTTTACTCTACCAATCGGATAATCTGACTAATCTGCGAATTTCATCCCAAACGATATCTTCGCACCACCAATGCCCCATTTCGGTTTCGATAAGTTTACAGTTTTGCGCCGCACCCGCTTTTTCGTAGATTTTCTTTACCGTTTCATAGCCGCGCTCAACGCCGCCTATCAAAAACGACGGATCGAGTTTTCCCGCTATTATAGTGAGTTTTCTCGGCGCGATTAAAGCCGCCAAATCCTGCATATCGAAATATCTGTAAGCGGACGATATATAATTGCAGGAACAATGATAAAACCTTAATATACTCTCCTTATACGGGCAGAACGAACAACTCGGCACGCATATTTTAATTCTTTCGTCGTAAACCGCCGCGTAATACGACGCCGTTCCGCCGCCAGAATTTCCCGTTATTACGATTTTATCCGTATCGCATTCGGGAAAATGAGAAAGCATATCTATCGCCTTGCTTATATCCACACATCTGCCGCCGATAAGCGTTCTTCCCATAAGAATATTATTTGTTGGTAATAATCCATTGCATCGCGAACGCCCATTACGTTTATACGCCGATTTTTATCAAATATATCGCCCTTTCTTTCGCCCATACCGCGCTGTTCTATTGCGAGTGCGATATATCCGCGTTTTACCGCTTGTACGGCGAACTGCCCGCGCTTACAATATTCGGCGTCGGCATCGTCTTTAGGCTCGTTTATGGAATTATGAAACCCGGTGGAATGCCCTTGTAAAGTTATTACGACTGGCAATTTTTTTCCTTCGCTACCGTTGGGAACTAACAAATAACACGGTACGACCTCTTCCGTTTCGCTTTTAAAAGTAAAACGAATTTGCTTATAACCGTCCTTTTGCTCCTCTTTTTCTATCTCGAATTCGGGGTCGCAGGAATTAGCCTTGATTAAATCTATCCCCGTAAGTTCTATGAATTTTGCCTTTAACTCTTTTTTATATTCGTTTAAATCCTTATTTTTGTCAAACGCAAGAATTTGCTTTTGTTTTTCAACCAAATAATCTACGTTTTTTAATCCGTCGACTTTCATTGTCAGAACTCATTTTCAGTCAAAATTTCTTCTATAAATATAGCGTCGCCGCAATTCATTTTTAATTTCAGACAGCCGTTTTCCGTGGGTAAATCTACGATTTTTCCGTTTTTATAAATGACCTTTTCGGACAACTCAGATAAATCCACTCTGACGGCGTTTGCTTTTTTCTTATATAACAGTTGGTTTATAGGGTTGGAAACGTTTTCAATCATAAACATTTTCCCGTCGTCTTTTTTGCGCATTTCGCATACGCAAATCAAGCCGTCGTCAACGTCGACGCTTATCGGACATTTTTCGTTTATGATTTCAATCAAAGACGTTTGTTCGTAGTCCTTTATATTTTTGCCTGCCGAACAAAAATAGTAGTCCTTATAAAAATCGTAATTTATTATTACGGGTTCAAAATCTTTTATTTGTTTTATTATTTTTTTTACCGAATAATACAGTTTCGTTCTCGTTCCGTCAAGGTTGACCATGGCCGCGCCGTCTATCCCGTCGGACACCGCCCTTTTACCGATAAAATTTTTATGCGTTTTAGTAAAGTAGGTAAAAAACGAAAACTCTTTGCACCCGAACCCCAACGCAAGGTTCATCTGCCAATACATATCTTTTTCGGTAATTCTTCTCCACGACACGCCGCCGTCCATTACGCCGTTATCCACGACGTTCCCCTCTTGCGAAAACGATTGCATAACGAGTCTCATTTCCATGCCTTTTTCTCTGCACACTTTAGCAAGAATTTGATACGTCGGAATAGTATACGGACTTATAGTATTATTTCTCCTGAACGCGTACTCGTCGGTCATTAAATAATCGGCGTTACTTTGCTCCAAAAAATACTTTAAATAGTTTTCGTAATCCTTATATACTCCCGACGGATTATAAGCGATTCTTGCGGGCGCGCACAGATTAAGCAAGTTTGCCTGTATTGCAATATCGGGTTTTACAGCCTTTAAACCACGATAAACTTTTGAATAGTTATACAGATAACTTATTTGCGGCTCGTCGAAAAGTTGAACGCCGTAAAAAGCGGGGTGATCGGAGTAAGGCGCTATACACGCCTTTAAATATTCCGAAAATTCATTTTCGGTTTTAAACCTGCCGTTCTCGCCTATAAGTTCGCCTTCTTCGCACAACTTTTTGAGGCGCGTATCGCTTACGATAACTTTATCTATCCCGGCTTTATAACCGTTATCCATACACTTTTTGCAAGCGGACGTTTTAAAATCTTCTCCCGAATACGAATTTTCGTGCTGTAACAATAGAATATTAAAACCCACGTTTTTATATTCTTTATATCTTTTAACGTTTCTATAATCTTCTCCGAGAGTATATACTTCGTCGTCAACGTAATACAAACCGGAAGTCGGGGAATTATATCCGTAAAAATCAAAATGTTCTCTCATTATTATCTCCTGTAGCAAGTCGTTCGGCTATATACAACTTTGCGATTTAAATTTCGATTTTATTTTTACCGCAATTTAAATTAGTTTTATAATCTTCAAATATAAACTCGGCGCTTACTCCCGCAGGAATATCTATTTCAAATTTATACTTATCGTTTTTAATCTCATATGCCACGCTTATAACGCCGTTTTCAGTATTCAACGCTCCGCTTGCGCGTTTAAGCCGTTTAAGTCTGAGCGGCGATATTCTTATTTGAGAATACCCGCACTCCGATAGGCGATTTATGCCTAAAACGTACTTGTATAAGTATATAACCGGCGCACCGAACATAGGGTGATTTAAACTCCGAGGATTTTCCCATGCTTCCCATAAAGTGGTCGCGCCCGCTTTTTCCCAAGCATAGTAGGAAATTTTATTACGCGAAGACAATAAATTTATCGCGTCGTTTCCGTAGCCTTTTTCAAACAAGGTTTTAATCAAAATTTTTGTACCGAAAATACCCGTATCGAAAAATTTATCTCTCCTATACTTTTTAACGAGATTAGTCAAAGTTCTTTCGTCGCCTAAACCGATATTTAAGGCAAAAGCGTTAGACGCCTGTACGTTTCCGCAATAGTTCCCGCTCTCGGCGTCGTAATACTCTTCGTTTATACGAGTTTTTAAATAAGAAATTTTATCGAAGACTTTTTTCCTATACTCTTTCTCATTCAAAACTTCCGCTATCTCGGCAAGGTGATACAGTGCCTCTACAAACAAACAGGTATTAACGAACGGCTCGGGCAAATACGGTTTTACGGGACCTGCCCAATCCCCAAGGCAACGACCTTTCCTATGTATATACTGAACCAGTCCGTTGACGGATTCGCGACAAAGAAATTCAGCATACTTCTTCATCCGGCAAAAATACTCGCTTAAAACCGACGCGTCGCCATATACTTTATAATATTCGTAAGGCACGTTTATGATAGCGATTCCCCAACCTCCGGGTCCCCCGCTGCAACCTATAAAACACGGCGCGGTGTTGTGTACAAAACCCGTTTTTCTGTCCTGAACGTCGGATATATCTCTCAGCCATTTACGGTATAGAGTTTTAGCGTCAAAAAGATTCATTCCGCATTCGCACAAAAGTTGTCCGTCGCCGGTATAACCTTTCCGCTCTATTTGCGGACAATCGGTAGGCACTCCGCATTGAAAGTTTTCGTTCTGACTTCTGACGTAAGCCGAATATAAAAAGTTAAGCGTAGACAAATTACAGTCAAAACGCGAAGTATTTTTCACGTCGGCGTAAACGATAGCGCAGCGATCACAACCAAGTTTGCTTATATCTCCGGTCGTAGTTACGGAAAAATACTGAAAACCGTGCCAAGTAAACCTTATAAAATGCTTTTTTCTTCCGTCCGAAATAAATTGCGTGTTTTGACAATACGAGTGAAACTCGTTCAGGGTTAAATCGTCGTTCAGCGTTTCACCGTAAACACAATTTATCACGTCCCCGACGTTCGATTCTCCCGTAATTACGGGGTAACCCGTTACGTTTTCAGGCAAAGCATAAATTTTAGTATTTTCGACCGTTTTTATCAATTTCGGCTTAACGTACTCTACGACTCTGTTCGGCGGGCAATCGTTTATCAAATACTTTGAATTCGGCGCATCGCAAACGACTGCGTTTTGCCATAAAGTATCGTCGTAATTCACACAAGAAAAATCAAAAATTTCTCTTCTTTCGTCCTGTTCTTCGTGAAAGATACCTGCGTTTAACAAGAAACTCTCTTTACACCTGCATAATTCGTCGGAACAGACTAAACTTTTCGTTCCGTCGGCATATTCTATCGTCAGTAAAAAACACAGTTTTAATTTTCCGTAATTTCTGAAACTTTTGTGTTTATCAAGACCCGAACGATACCATCCGCCTGCTAAAATCACGCCTATGCAATTATCGCCTTTTTTTATAAAATCTTCTACCGAATACTTATTAACGTAAATCGTGTAAGACAACTTGTCGTTAAAAAAAGCGTCGTCGTTTATAGTCGGGTTATCCTCTTCGGGAACGCGCGCGTTATACTCCGAAAGAGGCGTTATATATAAATCTTCGGTTATTTTTTTACCGTTTATATATATTTCACAAAAACCCAAAGCCGAGATTTTTAACTCGGCTTTGCGTATTTCTTTTTTTAGACTGAATTTTTTTCTAAAATACGGGAATTGTATATTTTCGGCTTGTATAAATTTAGCGTTTCCGTACGTTTTGTTGAAATTCATAATATTATTGATTAAAAGGGCATTACGAATGCACCGCCGCCAGTACCTAAACGGACTTTGATTTTACCGTTATCGGTACTTACGTTGTTGATTTTAGAGAATTGATAAATCTGAGCGGCTTTAAATT
>CAVLAV010000052.1:0-9376 GCA_963660735.1 bacterium | reverse complement strand
GGTTAAGCCCGAAAAACCCAAAGAGGTAAAAGCAGAAAAACCTGAAGCCCGTCAACCGAGCGCGTCGGAAAAGATAAACGAACTCGCGCTTAAAGCGATAAGCGTAGTGCTTAACGCTTACGGCGAAGTTTCCGCATTGCTCGGCGCGGGCGTAAGCAGGCAGGCGGTTGCGGACGATTGCAGGGCGTATATAAAAGGCAAACTCGTTTCGCTCGGCGAAAAAGGCATTGCGGCGGCGGATAGTGTTTCCGAGTTAAGCGGCGTAAACGCCGACTTTAACCAAACGCCCGTTTCGCTCAAACTCTGTATGCTTGCCGATAAACGCACGGATAAAGGTTACGAAAAAGAATTTTTAAATCTCGTAACGCAAATTTCGGAGTCGATAGAATGAATAATTTAGAGCAAACGCTGAAAAAAGTTAAATACTTTTTGCTCGATATGGACGGAACGGTCTACCTCGGCGACAAAGTAATAGGCGAAACGGATAAAACGCTCGATAAAATCCGTCAGAGCGGCAGAAAAATTATATATCTTACCAACAATTCTTCCAAAAGCCGAAAAACTTACGAGGACAAACTCAAAAGAATGAATTTGTACGTGGGCGGCGACGAAGTGTATTCTTCGGGAATGGCGACGGCGGAATTTTTGGTAAGGGAGCGTAAGGGTAAAACCGTATGCCTTTTGGGTACGGCGGCGTTAAAAGCGGAGTTTGAAGAAAAGGGAATAGTTTTAACCGATAAAAACCCCGATATTTGCGTGCTTGCCTACGATACGGAACTGACTTACGCCAAACTTTGCGCCTTTACGGACGGACTTTTCGGCGGCGCGGAATATATCGCCACTCACCCCGACGCGGTTTGCCCCGCGGACGGTTATTCCGTTCCCGACGCGGGCGCGTTCGCCGCTATGATAGAGGTCGCCACGGGCAGAAAACCCGATAAGACGATAGGTAAACCCTACACGGGTATGGGCGAAGAGTTGAAGTCGAGGTTTTCGCCTGAAAACGACGAGTTTATTATGATAGGCGACAGGCTGCATACGGATATAGCCTTCGGCGTAAATTGCGGTTTTCATACCGCGCTCGTTTTAAGCGGCGAATCCACTGCGGAGCAAGCCGCAAAATTAAAGGATAAAAAACCTGAATTTATTTTAAATAAATTAGACGATATTTCAAATATAACTTTATAATATAAGGAGTAAAATATGGGTATGTCGGACGTTGCCGTTATAGGCGGCGGAGTAGTCGGGGCATTCGTTTTAAGAAACCTGATGCGTTACAAAATCAAAGCCGTTATGCTTGAAAAAGAGGATGACGTGTGTATGGGACAAAGCAAAGCCAACAGCGGCATAGTACACGCGGGATTTGACGCGGCAGAAGGCAGTTTAAAGGCTAAATTCAACGTTGAAGGCAATAAAATGATGCCCGCAATCGCACGCGAACTGGGCGTTAAGTATAAAAACAACGGTTCGCTCGTGGTTGCGTTTACCGAAGAGGACTTAAAAACTCTCGAAAAACTTAAAGAGCGCGGCGAGAAGAACGGCGTCGAGCGAATGGAGATTATAGGCAGAGAGAAACTTAAAGAGTTAGAGCCGAATATTTCGGATAACGCGCTCGGCGCGCTTTACGCAAAAAGCGGCGGCATAATCTGCCCTTACGAACTGACTATTGCGGCGATAGGCAACGCTATGGATAACGGCGCAAAACTTATCCGCAATTTCGAGGTGGCTAAAATTCAGGTTGAGGACGACCATTATTATATTTCGTCCAAGGGTGGTAACGAGATGCGCGCAAAGGTAATAATTAACTGCGCGGGACTCGGCAGCGAAAAAGTAGCCGCGCTTTGCGGCGACGAAATTCCCGTGCACGGCAGGCGCGGCGAGTATATTCTGCTCGATAAAAAAAGCGGAAATTTCGTAAATCACACCCTTTTCTTTACTCCTACCGCAAAGGGTAAGGGAATACTCGTTTCCGATACGGTAGACGGCAACGTTCTGCTCGGACCTACCGCCGACGAGGTTGAAAACGGCGACACTTCCACCACCAAGGAGGGACTTGCCACCGTCATTGCAAAGGCTAACGAAATGTGCAAAAGCGTGCCTGTATACAACTCTATCACCTCGTTCGCGGGCGTCAGAGCGTATAACGACAGACACGACTTCATTATAGAAGAGAGCAAAAATATGCCCGGGGTATTCCACCTCGTCGGCATAGAGTCCCCGGGACTTACTTCCGCCCCCGCGATAGGTAAGTACGTGGTTGAAAATCTCGTGTCGAAATATCTCGACCTTAAAAAGACTTCCAACTTCAACCCCGTGAGAGAACCCGATTATTTCTTTAAAAATCTTTCGCTCGAAGAGAAAAACGAACTCATAAAGCAAGACTCCGCCTACGGCAGAGTGGTATGCAGGTGCGAGTGCGTTACCGAGGGCGAAATAGTAAGAGCGGTAAAGGAAAATCCCAAGGCTTACACCGTGGACGCGGTTAAGCGCAGAACCCGCGCGGGTATGGGCAGATGTCAGGGCGGTTTTTGCCAACCGAGCGTTGCCGAAATAATCGCGCGCGAAACTGGTATTCCTATGGAGGAAATTTCAAAGGGCGGTAAAAATTCCAAACTTTTGTCGGGGGTAACCAAATGAAAACTTACGACGTAGCAGTAATAGGCGGCGGTCCTGCGGGACTTGCCGCGGCGATAGCCGCTTACGACACGGGCGCAAAAGACGTAGTTATATTAGAACGCGAAAATCACGCGGGCGGCATACTCAATCAATGTATTCACAACGGTTTCGGTCTTACTCGTTTCAAGGAGAGTTTAACGGGCCCCGAATACGCCGCGAGGTTTATCGAAGAAGTCGATAAACGCGCTATAAATGTACTTACCGAAACTACGGTCTTGTCGCTTTCCAAGGATAAAATCATAACGGCGATAAACCCCGAAGAGGGCGTTTTCACCTTGCAAGCCAAGGCGGTTATACTTTGCACGGGCTGCCGAGAAAGAAGTCGCGGCGCGCTCAATATAGCGGGTTCGCGCCCCGCGGGTATTTACAGCGCGGGTACGGCGCAAAAATACGCTAATATCAAAGGTTATCTCGTCGGTAAAAACGTGGTAATTTTGGGTTCGGGCGACATAGGTCTTATTATGGCGCGCCGTATGACTCTGGAGGGTGCGAAAGTCCAAGCCGTCTGCGAACTTATGCCGTATTCGAGCGGGCTTAAACGCAATATCGTTCAGTGTTTGGACGACTTCGGTATTCCGCTTTATTTAAGCCACACCATCACCAAAATCGAAGGCAATGGCAGAGTAACGGGCGTAGAAGTCAGTGCGGTTGACGAGAACAAACGCCCCATAAAGGGCAGCGAAATGCACTTCGATTGCGACACGGTGCTTTTCTCGGTCGGTTTAATTCCCGAAAACGAAATAGCGGAAGGCGCGGGCGTTGAGTTGTCGCCCCGTACCAAGGGCGCGACGGTCTATCAAACCCGCGAAACGAGCGTGAGCGGCGTGTTCGCCTGCGGCAACGCTCTTCAGGTGCACGACCTAGTTGACTTCGTTTCCGAAGAATCCGAAATAGCGGGTAAGTACGCCGCCGAATACGCCTTGCACGGCGAAAAGCGCGGCGAAACCGTAACCGTTGAAAACGGCGAAAAAATAGGTTACGTACTGCCGCAAAAGATAGACAAATCGGTTAAAGGCGACGTAAAATTGTTTATGCGCGTAACGGGCGTTTATAAAAACTGCGCGTTAAAGGTTACTTGCGGCGACAAAGAGATAATCAAAATCAAAAAACGCGTGGTCGCTCCAGGCGAAATGGAAAAAATTACGCTTACGGAACAAAAGTTAGCCGAATGTACGGGTAAAATCGTCGTTTCTTTGGAGGTTGAATAATGAAAACCGTTAATTTAACTTGCGTAGAATGTCCTATGGGGTGTCAGATCGAAGTCGATCTCGAATATGATAAAGTAATTGCCGTGCGCGGTAATTCTTGTCCGCGCGGTAAGGCTTACGCCGAAAACGAGGTCGTCTGCCCGAGAAGAGTGCTTACTACCACCGTAAAGACCGAAAACGGCGAACCTATCTCGGTAAAAACCGATAAACCCGTTAAAAAGTCGGAAATTTTCGACGTTATGAAAAAAATAAATTCGGTAACGGCAGTAACGCCCGTAAAAATAGGCGACGTTATCATAAAAAACGTTACCGAGGATATAAACGTAATAGCGACTTGCAATAAATGATTGATTTAAAAGATATAAACGAAAAATATTTATCCGCCGAAGATTTTCTTTCGGCGGATAAAGAATATATCGCAAAATTGTCGGCGATAAAAACCGAGATAGAAAAAAACGCGGCGACCCGCCCCGTAACTCTTCTTTCCGGACCTTCGGGGTCGGGTAAAACCACCACCGCCAAAATGCTCGAAAGTATGCTCGACGGCGAGGGGTACGAAACGCACGTCATCTCGCTCGACGATTATTTCAAGACCGTCAAAGAGGGCGAAGTGGTGGACTTCGAGTCGCCCGACCGCGTGGACGGCGAATTGTTATCTTCGCATATAGAGCGATTAACGCATAGCGAAGAGATTTTAGTGCCGTCTTTCGATTTTATAAATACTCGTCGGACGGATAAGTATACGCGGCTTAAACGCGGCGAAAAAGAGATCGTTATTTTCGAGGGAATTCACGCGCTTAACCCCTCGGTCGTAAACTGCGATAAAATAAGCGTAAACAAAATTTTCGTCAGCGCGCAAACCTCGGTAAAATGCGGCGATAAAATTTTATCGCCCGAACTTATAAGGCTTTTAAGGCGTATCGCTCGCGACAGACTGTATCGCGGCAGGAGTGCGGCGGATACTATCGCTCATTTACAAAGCGTTACAGCAGGCGAGGTTAAATTCGTTTATCCCTTCGCAAAATACGCCGACTTTACGGTAAACTCGTTCATTCCCTACGAACTTAAAGTTTATAAAACCGCGATAGGCAAGGAAATAGAAAAAATAAGCGGCGAAAATCAAATCGCCGCCCAACTCGACGACTTTTTGAGTAAAGTAAAAGGGACGGACCTGAACTTCGTTCCCGCCCGTTCCCTTATACGCGAATTTATCGGATAATCGAGTTATTCGCCGAGTTCTTCGTACTCGTCAGACTTTCCGTTACCTTTTTTTGCCATTTCGGTAACTTTCGTCTTTATTTGTTCCTGCCCCTCTTTAACGAGTTTTCTCGCTTTATAGGAGTTGGCTACGACGAGCGCGCCCGCGGCTAAACCTAAAATCATACCGCAAAAAAATCCTTTTTCCATAATTTCCTCCTTAGCCACAGGTGATTGCGTTTGAACGCGCCACAACGCCACAATTTTCGCGCTTTTTTGCAAATTCTCTCTCGCCGTATTGGTATACGCCTTCGTTCGCCTTTGCAACAAATCATCGAAAATATCGGCATTGTGGTTGCAAGCAAGTCCGACGGTGCGTTTTTAGGTTAAGAAAAGGCACGCGAGCGGGTTCATACTATGTGGTATAACCCGTGAGCGTAACGCAGTATTAGTCAAAAACACGCCGTCAGACCGAGTTCAAACACAATCACCCGTGGCTAACCGCGGATTATTGCGTTTATGCGCAATCACCTGTGGCTGTCGGTAGTATGTGCAAAACCGACGAAATTACTCAAAAAGACTTAAAATTAGTTGTAAATAAACTTAAAAAATGGTATAATTCATTAGGATATGGGCAAAATAATCGCATTCGATATAGGTGATAAAAGAGTCGGCGTTGCGTATACCGATCCGCTCGGAATAATGGCGTTGCCGTCGGTTACTTACTGGCGCAAGGGTTTTGAAATCGATTTGCAAAATCTCGCTAAAATCGCGGAAGAACAAAACGCCGAAACCATAGTGTGCGGACTTCCGCTCAACTTCGACGGCTCGGAGAGCGAACAAACGCAAAAAACTCGGGAATTTATCGAAGGGCTTAAACGCTACGCGAAAGTCCCCGTAGTTACCACAGACGAACGCTTTTCCACTTTGCAGGCTCGCCGACTTTTAATCGAGGCGGATATGCGCCGCGAAAAGCGCAAAAACGTTATCGACAGCGTGGCGGCGTCCTATATATTAGAGGACTATTTGAGGAAAAATCAATGAACGAAATCGTTAAAGACCTCGGCGACGGCGCTGTGGCTTATACCGCCGAAAGCGGCGAAGTAATCAAATTTTATCACGTAGGCACTATAACCGACGAGGGCAAGTGGTACGCGTTTTTTCAGCCGAGCGAGAAACTCGACGGAATAGACCCCGACGAACTGCTCATTTACGAAATTCGCGGCGAGGGCAGAGAAGAGGAACTTTTACCCGTTACCGACGAACAGACGATAGAGCGGGTCTACGCCGCTTTTATCAAGGAACTCGAAGAAGAGGACGACGGCAAGATAACCGACAACGCGAGCGGTTGCGGCGGCTGTTGCGGTTGCGCAAAAAAGCGCGAAACCGGCGGCCCTTCCACCGCCTGCGGCAAATGCAAAAAATAAAAATTCCTCGGGGCGAAAGTCATTCGACTTTCGCCCCGAGTTTTTTTATATAGCATACAATATATGTCATACGCCTGTCATTATTTAAAAATTTCACAAACTATTTTTTTGCTTTTGTTTTTTTGCTTTTCGCTTTACTTCCGCGCCGAATATATGGTAAAATAAGTAAAAGGCAACGAGATAACTTTCGGCACGAAAAAACTCTACCCGAGGGTAGAGCAGATGCGTTCGCCACTGCGAAAAGGTGATTAGACAAAGTTTTATTTGAACTCGCTCTGTTATTTTGTGCCTTAATTATAACTCTAAAAAAAAATAATTGTCAAGGAAAAACGCTATATGGAAAAATTTTATTTGGGCTTGGATATAGGTTCTAATTCGGTCGGCACGGCTTGTACGGACGAAAATTACAATCTCTTGCGCGTTAAAGGTAAAGACTGTTGGTCGGTAAGGCTTTTCGATGAATGCGCAACTGCCGAAAAGCGTAGGGGAAATAGAACGGGGCGCAGAAGAAACGAGAGGAGAAAACAACGCATAGGTTGGTTGCAGGCGTTGTTTGCGCCGTTTATTGAAGATAAAACGTTTTTTATTCGGCTTAACAACAGTCAGTTTTTCCCCGAAGACAAAGACGAACTTCTCGACGGCGATAAAAATAATTTATTCAGCGGAATTTACGACGATAAAGCCTTTCACGCCGAATTCCCCACCGTGTACCATTTACGCGAACGCCTGATTACGGAAGGTCGGACAGATTTGCGCCTGTATTATCTTGCGTTGCACCATATTATCAAGTATCGCGGGCATTTTTTGTTTGACGGCAGTTTGGATGCCGTAAGAGATTTGGGACGTTTGCTCGATGAGTTAAACTCGGTTTCGTCCGAAATTTACGACGACGCGCCGCAATTCGATAAAGCGAAAGCAGAGGAATGTAAAGCCGTGCTTTTAAATACTTCTCTCGGAGCGAAAGACAAGTTGAATTCGCTTGAAAGATTATTCGGTATAGTCGATAAGGCGGGCAAGGAAATTTTAAAAAGTTTCGCGGGGTTTAAAATCTCGCCGTCCGTGCTTTTCGGCGAGGAATATAAAAACGAAAAAAGTTTTTCGTTTAAAGATATAAACGACGAGGCTTTCGAGGCGTTGAGAAACGATTACGGCGATAATTTTGCTTTACTCGAAAAAATGCGCGCGATTTACGGTTTTATTACTTTTGAAAAAATTCTCGCGGGGCATACCGATATATCCTCGGCAATGATCGCCGTATACGAAAAACATAAAAGCGATTTAAAACGCCTTAAAAGTTTTATTCGCTCGGAGCGCCCCGAAGATTATTCGACGATATTCAGAAAAACCGACCAAAAAGCGAACTACGCAAATTATATAGGTTATACGAGTAAAAACGGCGTAAAAACGACCGTCGCAAAATGCAAAAAAGACGAAGAGTTTTACGCTTATTTGAAAAAATACTTAAACGGATTGACGGGCGTTAAGGACGATAAGACGCTTAAAAGCATTCTCGAAGAGGTAGAAAATCAAACTTTCCTGCCTAAAATTCTGCATAGCGACAACGGACTTTTCCCGCGACAAATAAACCAAGCGGAGTTAGATAAAATCGTTGACGGAATGGTAAAATTTTACCCCGAAACCAAACTTATCGCCGATAAAATTTTACCGTTGTTTCTTTTCAGAGTGCCGTATTTCGTAGGTCCGTTGACGGGTAAAAATTCGTGGGCGGTAAGAAATGACGAGAAAAAAGACGAAAAAAAAGACGAAAAAAATAACCCCTTGGAATTTTAATGAAGTCATCGACTTTGCTGCAAGTAACGAAGAGTTTATGCGCAGAATGACCAACAAATGCAGTTATCTTCGCGGTGAGGACGTGTTGCCGAAAAATTCGGTAATATACCAAAAATTCGACGTGCTTAATCAACTTAATAAGTTAAAAGTCAACGATTGTGCTATTTCGATAGAAATCAAAAAGAAAATTTTTGACGAACTGTTTTTGTCGTTGCCAAAAGTTTCGGATAGAAAAATAAAGGATTTGCTCGTTCGCGAGGGAGTGCTTTCCGTAGCCGAGGCGAAAGACGCAACTCTTACGGGCAAGGACGGCGAATTTAAAGCGTCGGCGTCGTCTTTCGTTCGCTTAAAGAAAATTCTCGGCGAGTTCGTCGATAAAGATTACGCCGAAAACGGCGGCGTTTGCGAAAATATTATCTTGTGGCACACGCTTAATACCGATAAAAAAATCGTTGAAGATCTCATCTCAAAAAATTACGGAAATATTCCCGTAATTAAAGAAAACATAAAGCAATTAAAAGGGCTTTCGTTCAACGATTTCGGAAGATTATCCCAAAAGTTTTTAACGGGTATTCGCGCCGTGGATAAGCGCACGGGCGAACTCGTAACCGTTCTCGAAGTATTATATGAAACGAACGAGAATTTGAACGAAATATTATTCGACGAAAACTACGATTTCGGCGATCGGATAGCCGAAGAAAACGGTGAAAGGAGTAGCGAAGTTACTTACGCCGATATAGAGGATTTGTACGTTTCGCCGTCCGTTCGCCGCGGAATATGGCAGTCGCTCGTTATTGCCGACGAATACGTAAACGCAATAGGCAAAACTCCCGATAAAATTTTCATCGAAGTAACGCGCGAGGACGGCAAAAAGGGCGACGAGGGCAGAACCGTATCGCGAAAAAAACAGTTGCTTGAAAAATACAAAACGGTGGGCGAGGCTTACGCGGACGTTATAGCCGAACTCGGCGACGAAAAATACGACGATTTTAAATTAAGACAAGAACGCCTCTACTTATATTTTCGTCAGTTGGGCAGATGTCCGTATACAGGGGAAAGGATAGAATTATCTGATCT
>CAVLAV010000051.1:0-9383 GCA_963660735.1 bacterium | reverse complement strand
ACTTTTTCAGGGGGATCGCCACGCTAACGCTCGCGATGACACGGAAATTTTACCGCGCTATGATTTTTGTAAGTTTTCACAAGTTAAGTAAGGGTTTTAGTCCTCGATAAGTTTTGCGGTTTTTAAAAATCTTCTTACACTTTCAATCGCGCTTTGGCAAGCCGAAAGTTGAGCGTAAGTTTCGCCTATGCAAAGCGTTGCTTTTTGCGCACTGCGAAGTTTAAAGAAATATCTGCCCTTTTTGTCGCTGTCGATAATAAAGTTGCCCGCTATACCGTTGGTCTTTATGGTTTCGATAGCCGACTTTGCCGACGCGTAAGAAACGTAACTTTCGCTGTTTAAAAGCAACTCGCCGTTAGAGGCGAACAATTTAGCCATATAGGTGTCGTCGTCCTTTTCGATTACCCATTTGCCGCTGTACGCGCTGCGCTCGTCTACTTTCGGCTCTTTTTTGGGCAAAACGTATTTTATAACGGTTATATCCTTTTCTACGCCGTCCTGCACGGGCGAATCGGCAAAGCGTTTAACGGACTCCGCCGCGCTCTCGCACAAATCGCGCGTTTTATAGGTTTCGCCTACGCACAAAATTCTGTTTTTAACGCTTTTGAGTTTGAAATAATAATTGCGGTTTTTGTCCTTATATATCTGAACGTCGCCGCCGATATTCTTCTTTATGGTTTCTATGCCCGTTCTCGCGCTCTCTTCCGACGCATAAATTTCGCTCGTCAAAATGAGTTCACCGTTGTTGGCATACAAAAACGCGACGAATTCGCCCTCGCCTTTTTCCTTGATTATCCACTTACCCGTAATTTTTTTAACTTCGGGCGCGGACTTTTTAGCCGCCGTCGGTTTAGCCGCAGGCGCAGTTTTTTTCGCTGCCGCCTCGGGCTTTTTCGCTTGCGCTACGGGTTTAGCCGCAGTCTTTTTGGTTGCGGGTGCGGTTTTCGTTGCGGGTGCGGTTTTTGCCGTCGTAGCCGCGGTTTCCTTACTTTTTGCCATAATTTCTTCCTCCGTATTTTCAACGATTTCGTTCGTTTTTTCGTCTTGTGAATTTTCTTCCGCAGGTAATTCCTCGGGTTTTGCGGGTTTTACCGTCTTTGCCTTGGGTGCGGATTTAACCGTAAAACTCGTAGCGGCGATTTTTTCCGCCACGCTGACTTTTTGCGGCTTTTCTTCTGCTAAAACCTCGTTTTCGGCAGATCGTTCCGTTTCCTCGTTCTCGCTTTGCGCGGGCGTTTCTTCGGGTTTTTCCTCAACGCTCTCGCCGATTGCAGAAACTTCGTCCGATTTTTCCTCTACGATACTTGCCGCGCGCTTACGCTTTTTCACGCCCGCGATAACGACAGCCAAAATTATAAGCGCCGCTACCGTGAACGCGAAAATCGCCGCAATGAGCGGAAGATTCGCCTTTACGAATTCAATTATTTGCTCCATACTTTTCTCCAAGAGTTTTTCTACGCATATTCTATCACAAACGGCGCTTTTTGTCAAGAAATACGGTCAAAACGCCGTTATTTTTTGCTTTTATACTTTAATCGCGTTGCCATACCTCCGCGAATATGCCTTTCGGACAAATTTATCGAAAGCACCCGCTTGACTTTTTGCGCGCGCATTTCGTCTAAAAAAGGCAATCTTTTGGTTAAATCGTAATGCACGGTCGATTTGCTAACGCCGAAATACGCCGCGGCGGCTCTTACGGTTGCTCCGCGACTAATAACGAAATCGGCTTCCTTTAACACTCTTGCGTCAACGTCGTAATACACGAACTTACCTCGTCCGTATATCCTATGCGCCGAAATTCGATTTTATTCGCGCAGTGAAACGAGTTGATTTTGCCCGTAGGCTATAAACAAAACGCCCGTTACCAACCCAGCCATTAGCAAATACAGCCATATAAAAAAGACAACGACGAACGAAAATGCGCCGTAAAGCCGAGAAAAGTCCGCGAACAAATTTATATAAAGGTTGAAAGCGGCGGTTGCGGTAGCCCAACACGCAAGCACAACGAGCGAACCCAAAAACACGTTGCCTGCCGAAGATTTTACCACGAAAAAGTTTACTATAACTATCGACGAGTACACGCAAACGAGCGTTAAAAAATAAGTTAAAACTGCGTAAACCGCCTTATCGAATACTTTATCCGCTACAACCCCTACGACTGCCGACAGTACGAAAACGAGTTGAACGGCGAGCATAACGAGCGCGGACGCGACGCGCAAAATTACGGCGTTTTTAGGTTTGGTTTCGCCCGTAATGCCCGCCGCTATTTTTTTAAGTTGATAAAAACAAGTGGTGGAAGAATAGAACGTTACCAAAAACGAAATAACACTTTCGCCCGTTTTTGCGGCGTTCGTCCGTGCGATAATCGTAGACAAAAAGCCGCCCGAATCGAGCGCGGCAAGCGCGGAGGAGTCCGCTCCGCTAAGTCCGAACGCCGCAAATATTCTTATCGCAACGAAAGCGTAAGGTATTATGCCGAGAAAAGCGTAATAAGTAAGGCTTGCCGCATACACCGTAAATTTGTTTTTGATCAGATAATTTAAAAATTTACGCATTTATATATAGTATGGTTTTAAACTATAAAATTATGGCAATAATCAACGCGATATGGAAACTTACCTTAACGAATTTTTAAAGTTTTTAAACTCGATAAATTTAACGCCCGTCTATCCGCTTATCGCGCCCGCGCTTTTTTGCGTGAGTTTTTTTATTCTTTTATGCGCGGGCGCGATATTCAAAAAAATACGAGCGGCGACAAAATCCGCCGTTACTATATCGGCTTTTTCGTCTTATTGCCTTACCTTAACTAAATTTTCCGCCGACGCGCTCGTAGGAAATTTATCGCTTTTAACAATTAAATGCGGAATAGTCGCGCTTGCGCTTGCCGCAATTTCCTTTATCCTTGCGGCGGCGTTGACCCTACAAAACTCTTTTTGCAAAATGCGCGAAAAGGCAAAGAAAAAAACGCCCGAAAATTACTTTTCGGACGAACCTTCTCCGTCGATTATTCCACAAGCCTTTGCGGGCAATCCGTTCAGGCGCGTGGAATATCTGCAGACCGACAAATTATGGGGCGCAGGAAAAAATTTCGGACTTAATTACGGCGAAATTTTATCCTACTGCGAAAAAATAAAGAAAAAATCGACCGATATATACGAAACCGACGAGCTCGACAAAATCGAGGCGGACGCAAAAAAATATTCCGCCCGAGTCGTAAACGACTACGAGCGGCAAAATTTTTCGGATAAACTCGGCTATCTCGTAAAACTGATAGCGAAATATAACGTTGGATAATTGTGGTTGCGAGCAAGTCTGACGGCGCGTTTTAGGTTAAAACAAGGCACGCGAGCGAGTTTTCATACTATGTGTGGTATAACCCGTGAACGTAGCGCGGTATTAGCCGAAAACACGCCGTCGGACCGAGTTTAAATGCAATCGCTCGCGGCTAATGCGATTTTAAATGCCTTTATATTACGTAATAATCCATATCGTGCGTTACGTTTGCTTTATATAAAAAATCAATGACGTCATCGGCTATCGACAATAATTGATACGGCTTATCGGAATCCGTGGCGATTTGCGGAACGATTTCAAGCACCGCATCAACCGAAAACTTTTCCTGTAACTCTCTTATTTTATTTTCTTTGCCGAATAAATCCTTCAGCGTTACGCGTAGCATCTCATTTACGTCCGCCTCGTACTTATCGTTAAAACCCATAACAAAGCAATGGCGTTTCCATATAGGTATAATACCGAATTCCTCATTAATAAACTTTTCAACTTCGGCTTTATTTATAATACCTATTTCTTCCGGCATACACTCCTTATGCTCTTTTAATAGTTTAATATTCTTCTGCATATCAAAATCAAAATTTACCGATAAGTACGTTTTACAAGAATGTTCCATACTAAATCACCTTATAATCGAATTTCAGTTGCGTACCCGATTTATGTAAAAACTCAACAATATCTTTATCCAACGACAATAATTGATTCGGTTGTTCGCTGTCCCGAACTATAAGCGAAAAAATTTCCAATTGCAATACGGCGCAATGTCGCTCTTGAATAAATTTAAGCCTATCTTCTTTTCCAAACAGCCTCGCAAGCGTTTTACGAATCATTACGTTTACGTCTACGTTATATTCGTTATTTTTGCCATAGTAAAAATGATCCGCCGCCTCAGTAAAATCCGCAATTTTCTTTATCGTGGATTCAATCGTTTCTCTTTCGCACAACTCCTCCTCGATCATCAGTTTAAATTCCTTATCCGAGGAAACTTCAAGTTTTTTCATATAACGTTTTAACCATTCGTCTCCGTCAGTCAACACTTTCAGACAGGTTTGGCAAAACGGTTTCGGTTCTTCCAAAACAAACGCAACCGCGCCGTACTGTTTTTCTTGATTCCTGTCATAATGCTTATACATACCATCGACAAGCGACTGCACGGTCACATTTTCCGGTGCTCCGAGAGATCGGGGTGTAAATCTAAGCGCAGACTCGAACTTTCCGCCGTCCAAAGGCTCACCGTCACCGAGAAAAATCTCTTTAAACGTATCTTTTATAAGAGGCTCCTCCGCCACCCTGCGAATAACAATCCGACTTTCGTCGCTTTTCTTACGAAACTCGATATAATCGTCTTTTTCGATATTATCGAACAATTCGTCCGACAAACGCACCTCAACGGTTTTCGTACCGTTTCTTATTTTGTCGAACGACTCATCCTCAAGACTTATAACAAACGTTTCGGCAATCGCTTCGCGCGGAACTATTCTAACGTCTGCCACAGGCAGAGATTCGGGATATTTACGACTTTTTTCGTAAATCATTTCATCCATATACCCGCTCATATACGAATATCCGCCCTCTTCTTCGTAAGCCGACGCTATAATTTTGCTCCACTCGCGCCAGGAATAACCGACGTAAGTACAGTCGTTTAAAACAGGGCAGTAATTCTCGTGCATATCGCCGCCGAATAAATACCCATGCTTACGTATTTCGTTTATTATCGCCTTGTTTACGCTTGCGGAAATATTCTCTTTCGAAGGATAATCTCTATTCCCGCAATAAGTCCAACCGATGACTTCGTACTTCATTAAACTCCTCGTTTTACCGCCGAAAAAATCCGACTGCTTTATTTAAAGTCGACTTTTAAGTTCGTCTGTTTGTTCTTTCAAATTCGAATACCGTTTTCAGATTGACTCTTCAATAGTATACTCCTTGTCCTCGTCAGCGAAACAGATGCAATAGCCACGAGTAATTGCGTTTGAACTTGATTACGTCGCGCGTCGAATACGACGTCAGACTTGCAGACAACCAAAACGCCGATCTCGATAATCCGTTGCAAAAGTTTCTTCTTATTTCTTCTCATTTTTTCTTCCGCCGCAACGTGACGAGTTTTTAAATATATCGTTTGAAGCGCAAATTTTATCCGCAAGACATACTATCCAACTTTCGCGGTATCGCGGCGGAAGTATATTTAACGGAAACATATGTTTGCGGATTATATCCCGCTCTTTTTTATTGAGCGAAAAATCGCGCACGGCGTTTTTTAACGCTTTTTTTGCGTGAAAAACGCCGTGCAAACGATGACTTCTGTCAGCCTCGTGCCAGTTATAAAGATAATAATCGTGAAGTAGCGCGCCGCGGACGAGCGAACTCATATCCGCTTTTTTATACAGTTTGCGCGCGAGTTCCACGCTTTTATACGCGACCTCCACCGAGTGGCAAAAGCACGATTTTTTGCCGTTGTTATGTTACAGTTGACGTGTTAAAAGTGATTACCCGATTGGGTTTCTGCTTTTGGCACGTTATTTTTTACGGTGGCGACCGATACGCAAAGGAGAAGAAAACAAAATGGCAAAAGAAAATGTGAACGTTGCAGACGAGTTGAAAGACGAAAGACAGAAAATCAACTTGGCACAGTCGGCAAAGGAAACGGACAAAACGCAGGTAATCGCGGGAACGGACACGAACGACGAAGTAATCGAAACGACCGAAGAGAACGAAACCCAGTTACCGAAGATTTACGTTAAGCGTAAGCGTTACACCAACAAAACGGACGGCAAACAGTATTGGGAATACGTTACTTCCGCTATGATGCGCGGTAGCGTGTCCGAAGTACATTTTAAGGCAAGCGACGTCGGCGGTTACGAAGCGTTGGAAAAACTTTTCGGCGACGACAATAAGGCTCTCGAACTGAAAGTTCGCGAAGAACGTCAGTACGATGAAAAGACGGGTTGGCGTAAGTATTACGTTTACGAAGTCGTATTCGTTGACGAAATCGGTTTCGAATGGCGTTACCCGTTGAAAACGGCGCGTACGAGCGATAAAGCCGTAATGGAAAACTACATACGACTTTTAAAGTTCGAGGCGGAACAGTCGAAAGCAAAGGCATAAAAGGAATTACAGGCTGTTCTGTTCGGTCGAAAATCGGTCGGATAGGACAGCCTTTATTGTAAACAGGTGTTATATGATAGATTTTAGGAAAAATCGGTTCAGCGGAAGATACGACGGAAAAGATAAAGAGATGTTGGAACTTCGTTCGGCGGATATTCTGAAAGACCTTGAAGACGTAAAAACGAATTTCTTTTACCTTGGCGCGCATTTAATCGACTTATACAATTCGGGTGCATATTGCGTATACGAAAAAGAGGTAACGCGCGAACAAATGCGAATCGATTATAATTTGCCCATCGGTGCGGGAAATCTGTGCTCCGAATATTTCTTCGCTTACTGTGAAAACAAATTCGCGTTGGAAAAATCGCAGGTAAGTCGGCTGATGAATATCGCCGACGAGTTCGGGAACAAAGCACGCGGGTTTAAGGTACAATGGAAAGATTATAAATATTCGCAGTTATGCGAGTTGCTCCCATTGACCGAAGAACAGCGTAAAGCGGTAAAACCCGACTGGTCTATAAAGAAAATCCGCGAATACAAGAAAACGCTCGTTGCGACGTCGCAACAGGAAGAAATAAACTTGCCTAAGGCGGAAACTCCGCCAACCGTTGCCAAATACGCCCGTTTTGAGAAATGGAACAAGCGTGAACTTTGCGACAAGATTTTTGAGTTGGAAAGCGAACGCGACGAACTTTTAAGTGAGATTAAAGCCTTGAAAAGCGAAACCGAACGAAACAACGACTTACCCGAACCCGCTAAAAACGGATTATTTGCAAGGAGAAATTTATCCCGCGGGTTGGCAAGTCTGACCGGGGGTAGCGTATGAAAGGTTTTATCGAAGTAACAAATTACGACGGCGGTATGCGCGTTATATTACCCATAGAAAAAATTACGAGTATCGTTTGCGATAGTTCAGACTCTGTATTTATCGAAATGGGCGTCGATAGCAAGGGCATTTCGTCGGGAATACTCGTAACCGAAAGTTACGAGGAAATTAAACGAAGACTAACACAAAAGGACGTATAAAAAATGGCAAATTCAAAACGTCGCGCGAGCGGCAAAAAGACGAACAGACCGAGATATTCGGCAGCGGAACGGCACGGCGAAGGAAATTCCGTACTAAATCATAGAAATAATTCAATTCGCAAGAGTGCTTTGAAAGGCTATGCGGACGATAATCTGAAAGACGTTTCGCACAAATTTGACAAAGGCAAAAAAATGCAAAAAAATAACCGCCACTTGTAAAGCGGTCGGAAAAATAAAAAACGGGAGTATTAAAAAAAATGATTTCAAGAAAGTTAAAGAAAATCGCATTGTGCGTAGTGATCGTGGCGCTGGTTATATCGTCGGTTGTGGCGTTCGTTAAGATCGGCAAAATGGAGAAGACGAAAGACGTCGGCGTGACGTCGTATTCTATCGGTTCGTTGAACGCGGACGACGGCAAAGAGATTAAGGACGAACGTTCGCTCCGTAGTAAAATTTTAAGCGCAGACAAGTTCAACAAAATCGATATAAAAGACAAAGCCGACGTAACGTATCAGATTTTTTATTATAACGCGGATAAAGAGTTTATCGGCAAAAGCGAAGACTTATCGGCAGATACTACCGAACTACCCGCAACGCAGACGGTGCAATCGGCGACTGAAAACGTTGCGTATTTCCGCGTAGTTATCAAAGTTACCGATACCGAAAAGAAAGTAACTATTTTCAATATGAATAAATACGTTAAGCAAGTTACGGTAACGCTCAATAAATAAGTAACAAGACTGTAAGTCCGTAAACGCCCGTTTACGGACTTATTTCTATAAGGAGTATATTATGAGAAAAAGTAAAGGAAACGTTTTGGCGGCTCTGCTCGTTATAATTCTTTTAATAGGTTCAGTTGGTATATGTTTTACTATTTTTAACGATAAAAACTCGAACGAAGAGAAACTCGAACAGGTAATCGAAATAACCGAGCAAGACGGCAAATTGTCTGCCGCTCAGATAAAATCATTGAACGGCGGGGCTATTATAAAGTATAACGGCGATATATATCAGTTGTCGCAGATAGGCGAAGAGAACGTTTATATACATACCGATAACGACAATATATTCGTGCGTAAATATATCGGAGTGAACACGGAAGACGGGTTTTATCGTTCTTGGAATAAAGTCAACAACGAGTACGTTACGAAAGCGTTGTTAGATACCGCCCTTTCGGACTATGCCACCGACTCGGATATGAACAGCGCGTTAGGCACCGCTCTGGCGAATTATATGAAGTCCGCCGAAGTTCAACAACTTTTAGCGAATACTCTTACGTCTTACGTTAAAAATTCGGACGGCAAAGGTCTTGTAAATATGTATTATGTTTATAATCAATTGACGTTTAAGACGAATACTCTTTATGCCGTACAGGGGTTCGATAACACTCAAAATCTTGCGGATTTTACTATGGTCGGCGGAACTAAAGACGGAAAGAAAGGCAGATTTGCACTCGTGTTCGTCGGAGATAAAATAAGCGAGTCGCTTATCGTGTATCAGACGGGCTCGGTGCTTATAAGCGATTTGGCAGGTACTTCGGGCGGCTCGACGGGAATAAAACCCGCGTCGAACTGTTATTTAAGGGTTTTTGAACTCGGCGGAAAAACATTTTAAGGAGTTGAATTTATGAAACACTTCACGATTAAGAAACGTATCGTTATGATAGCGTTGGCGGTAACGTCAGCCCTATTCGTAGTTTTCGGCGTAGGGTTATCGCAAAAACAAGTTACCACGGCTCACGCGTCGCCGTATACGGATTTTTCAATGTCTTCGAGTTTCGGTATTACGGATAACGGCAACCCGCAATTATCATTCGTAATGGCGGGTTACGGCTATACTTTCGGAACGTCGGACTGGGAAATAAATATGGACGCAATCGACAGTTATTACAATTTGTGGTACAAGCAACGCGTTCATACAAGCCTGCTTTTATTCCGTTCGACCGACTCTACTACTTTTTC
>CAVLAV010000050.1:2527-9448 GCA_963660735.1 bacterium | reverse complement strand
CTTATTCCAATGGGATATTTCGCTGCGCTCAATATGACGTACTATTATCCTCGCTTCCTCCTTCGGAGGAAGTGGCACGAAGTGCCGATAGGGGATAGGCGCGCATAGATTTACCCTTTGCAGTAATCAATTATACTTTGGTAAGTTACTTCGTCTTTTATTTCCTTATAATTTTCCACCAAAGTTTTATACCCGTAATTTACGGCGGCTTTCGCGTCGGCGGAAACGGTTATTTTTACGTCGCCGCTATTTACGGACTTTCCGTTTTTCTCCTCGAAATCTTTTGCAAAATCGTCGGCGTACTTTTCTTGTATAAACGCCATAGGAACTTCAAATTCGACCTGTTCGTACTCGGCGGTTTGCGCGTTATAGGTATAGGCGTAAACGGTCTTGAATTCTATATCGAATCTGCGCGACCAGTCGGTTAAAGAAACCGTTTTGGTATGAATCGTATCTTCGGACGAATTGATATAAATCGTATCGGGGTTAAGTCCGTTTTGCTTATCCGCCTTTTTGATAGAATTTATACCCGCTATATCCCTTAAATTATACCAAAGCGTATCGTAAAATTTAGGCTTTTCGTCGTCCTTGCTCATATTTTCGTATACTTCGCTGCCGACGAATTTGCCCGTGGAATTTTCGTACACCTCGCAATTTATGCCGCCGCTCGTCGGAATAAAATCGCCCTTATTGCCGACTATCGTCGTATAGCCGTCCTTTACGGTTATAAGCGCGCTGGTAGAGGTCAACTCCTTATCTTTCGCCACAACGCTATTATAAACGTAGCCCGTGATAACGGAATCTTTTTTCTCGAAAGTTATTTGCGTAGCCGTAACGTTAAGTAGGTTCATCGCAACGGTGAATTTATTTGCCGTTACGTCGTATTTTACGACGAGATTTTCCGTAAGAGCCACTTTTGCACCGTAACTGTCGTTATCCAAATCGGCAAACACGAGTATTTCGGCGGTCGCTATCCGAGCCGAAACTTCGTATTTCGTATTATCGAGTTTTATATTCAGTAAGAATTCGCCCGCGTCAAACGTTAAGTTTTGCCCGTCGGAATTATCGAAAATCGTATTATAGACCGTTCCTACCGTGCCGAGCGCGGCGTAAACTTTATTAACGTAGGAAAGTGCGACCGTGGTTTTATTCAACACTCCGTAAACGAGGTTGAGTTGCTTGCCCACGTAATTTTGCGGTATATCTTTAACTAAAGTAAAGTCGGCGTAATCCGGAATATTCTCCGCGCTTACGACGATATTTTTCGGCTCGAAACTCTTCGGCAAAAACGCCCACGGCTCGGGAACTTCGCCGAGTTTTCGTATAACGGCGTCAATCGCCTCCGTAACGTACCGCTTTGCTTTTTCTTTGAAATTTTCAGCCGCCGCGGCAAGGTCGTCCGTCGTTTCGGCGTTTTCGAGTTCCGCAAGCGTTTCTTCGTACACGCTTTTTATCGCGTTTTTGGAAACTTGCGAAAGCGGCTTTACGGCGTTTTCATACACAGCGGTTATTTTAGCCTTATATTTTTGAGCGACCTCCTTTACGACGGTTTTTAAAATATCGACGGAAGCCTTTTCAAACTCGTCTAAAATCGCATTCAGCGCGCTTTCGGCGGTTTTTTCGTCGTTTATTTTAATCAACTCGCCGACAGCCTTGTTATAAGCCTCGCTAAGCCGCTTTTTTATATCGTCGCTTTCGACCTTGCCGACGGCGGAATTAAAAGCCGTATCGAGTTTGTTTTTTGCCTCGGTTTTAAGTTTTTCCACCTGTTTGACAAACTGCTCCTTTATAAACTTTTGCGTATCGGCAACTATTTCGTCAAGCGCGCTTTCCGCGGTTTTTATATCCTCTATTTTTACCGTTTTTGCAATCGCGCCGCTTAAATATTCGTCTAAATCGCTTTTAAGTTGCTCGTCTTTAACGTATTCGAGAGCCTGCGCTTTAAGCCCGTTGAGTTTTTGCTCGGCGGCAGACCTCAACTCCTCGACTTTCGCAAGGTAAATCTGCGCGATTTTTTCTTCCGCGCGAGTTTTGACGGCAGTCAGAAGTTCTTCCGCCTCCTCTTCCGTCGGCGCGGAATTTATAACTTCGGTTATCTCGTTTAAATACGAGTTCAAGCGCATTTTCACCTCTTCGTAAGGCACGAAAGCAATCGCTTTTTCAATTAACGCCCCGACCTCGTTTAACGCAACGGTCTTAATTTCTTCCGTCGTCAAAGTCGCCACGACCTTTAAATAGCCGTAAGTTTGGGCAACGAACACGGATATGACGGCTTTCGCCTCGCCCGCGGTTATAGTCGCCGAAGATAATTTGCCTTTAAGTTCGTCGTAAATTCGGGTTGCCGCCGCCTTGTAATTTTGCATATTCGGCGTATTGTCAAAAAAGAAAACCGCGCAGTCGTAAAGGGCGTCTAATTCCGCTTTGACCTTTTCAGTCGTCGCCGCGGCGGTGGTCGCTTTTAAAGTTACCGCGTTTAAAGTCCGTTTAAACTCCTCCACGCACGCGTTCACGCCTTCTTTTACGCCGTCGTCGTTATCGTCAAACGCGGCTATTTTCATCGAAATAATTTTATACGCAAAGCCGAGCGTATATTTTTCTTCCACACTTAAACTCTGCGTTTGCGCGCCGTTAAAAAGCGAGGTTATTTCTGTAGCCGCCTTGACTTTCGCCTCTTCTGCGGTTTCGCCCGAATCCGAAGTTTCCGTATCGGAACTCTCACCCGTGTCCGAGTCGCTTGCGCTCGCACCCGACCCCGAACCGCTATCCGAACTTGCGCCCGTACCCGAAGTGCTTGCGCCCGTATCGGCAGAGCCGCCGTTTCCACCCGAACACGAAACGAACGCGATCAACGAGATTGCGCACAGCGCAACTAAAATTAAAGTCAACAATTTTTTCATACTATTCTCCTTTTCCCCGTTGCGGGGTTTCTCGTTACCATTATACCCTTTCGCAATTTTACAGGCAAGCGTAAGTTCTAAACGGTAGGTTGATTTACTCAACCGTAGGTTGAAAGTATTAAAAATGTGTTTTTTCGGGTATGAAGACCCTGTCCCCCATCGTCGGCGTTGCCGACACTTCCCCGAAGGAGGAAGCAAGGTTAGTTTTTGTGTAGAGATTAGATTTAGTTTAACTTTAACAAAAACAATCGGTTTTCCATTTTCGAGGCAAAAACTATATGGAAACTGCGCTGTAAAACATCTTAGTATCATTTGTGTGTTTTATTTACTTTTATTATTTAATTTGACTTGTCCGGTTCAGTGCGTCCGCTTTTTAATTTAATTTTTTGTTCTCCCTATGGAACGCAAACCTTTGAAAGAGTCTTTATATTTTTCATTATAATCGCCTCGCTGTCGGGGTCGATATTGCTCGTTGCCTCGTCGAAAACGTAAATATCTTTATCCGCGACGAGCGCGATCGCAAGCGCGAGTCGCTGTCTTTGCCCGCCCGAAATATTGTTGGCGTCTTCGGTGATTATCTTATTAAGCCCGCCGCCAACTTCGATAAACTCTTTTAAATTTACCTTTTCGAGCGCGGAATAAATCTCTTCGTCCGTAACTCTCGGTTTAGCCGTTTTAAAGTTATCCCTTACGCTTTCGTTAAAAATATAGGTGTCGTAACTTACCGCCGCAAGGTGCGAATACCAACTCTCGCGCGAAAGTTTTTCAAGCGGCTTTCCGCCCACCGTAACCTCGCCCTTTTGCGGACGAAACGCCCCTATAAGCATATTTACCACCGTGGACTTTCCGCAACCGCTCTCGCCCACGATTGCGGTAAAACCCTTTTCGGGGAAAACCATATTCACGCTTTTCAATACGTCGCGCTTGACGTCGTAGGAAAAAGTTACACCGTCGAGTTTTATCTCTTTACCATCCACGCTTTCGTTTCCCCACTCGGGGTCGGGCGTTGCAAGCAGGGATATTATCTTTTTGCCCGCGCTCGCGCCGTTCATCGCAACGTGAAACGCCGAGCCGAACGCGCGCAGCGGCAGGAAAAATTCCACCGCTACGAGGCAGAGAAACAACGCCGCAACGGGGTTCAAGCCCCAAAACGCCGCGCCGCAAACCGCCAACGCAACGCCTGCGCCCGCGCCGCCGTAAGCGACCAAGTCCATTATGGTGGTGCTCGCAAGTTGCATTACGAGAACTTTCATAGTTATAACGCGGAATTCCTCCGCGCTTTTATTTATTTTTTCGTGTTGAGCGGCGTCCGCCTGAAAAATTTTGAGTTCTTTAAGTCCTTGAACGCTATCCAGAAACTTATCACCCATAGAGGTGTATTTGCCCCAGTATTTTGCAAAAATCTTTTTGGCGTACTTGCTGACCGCGATTATGGACAACGGGATAAGCGGCACGCACGCAATCAACACGAGCGAAGTGCGCCAGTCTATCCATACGCATATCGAGAACAAAATTATCGGCGCGAGCATCGCAAAGAAAAACTGCGGCAAATAGGACGAATAATACAGGTCTAACTGTTCCACGCCCTCCACCGAAACTTGCGTAAGTCCCGCCATACTCATACCGTCGGTCGTTTTTACGCCAAGTTTTACTATCTTGTCGTAAACTCTCTCCCGCAAGTCCTTTTTGACCGACCTGCCGAGTTTGTCCTTTATATCGCCCGTAAGGCGAGAACAAATATACCTTATAATAATTCCCGCCGACCCGCCGACGAAGGCGTAAACGAACTTTATCCATTCCGCGCCTTGGGTTAAAAGGTACACCGCGTAACATACGCTCGCCGTAATCGTAACGTTCGCGATTAAGCCTATCGTCTGCAATAAAACGGCGATAAATATATACTTTGCATTGCCGCCGATAAGCCTGAACAACTCTTTATCTATCATTTTCGTTTCCTCGCGCAAACGCGCCCGATTTGATAAAATTCGATACGCCTATCCTCGTCGCGTCCGAAAAAGCGCAAGTCGCGTTTAACGCGTCCTCGTAAGCCTGCGCCTTGGGCGTTCCGCAATGAAAAGACAAATGCGCCGCGATAAACGGAATTATAGTTAAATATTCGCTTAAAACCTCTTTACCGCGCTCCGTCAAAACTATTTTTCTTTCGCTTTTATCTATAAAACCCTTTTCGCTCAACCGTTCCAAAGCGTTGTACGCGCTCACCTTGGAAACGCCCAACTTTTCGGCAATGTCCGTTTGCTTTACCGTAAGCAACTGCTCGGCAAGTTCGTTTGCGGCTATCAGATACCTTAATTCCGATGAACTCATAAATCTCCTTTTTATTTTAGTTAGCCAAGGCTAACTATTATCCAAAAAATACTGCCACGAAAGCCGAGGCAAGACATATTATACTCAAATAATCGAAAATGTCAATAAAAAGTTAGCGCGCAACTAAAAATTTTATCTGTTTTTTATATTTTCGCGTTTTTATTGCGCCGCAGCGCGGGCGCGATAAATCGCGCCCGCGCACGAAAGCAATAAGTCAAACGCTTATAAAAAAAATTATTTAACCCAAGTCATTGCAAATTCCGTAAAGTCGGGGCGTTCGGGTTTGCCTATCATCGGCTCGTTTTTATCAAGCGCGGCAAGTTCGTTTATTTCTTCTTTCGTAAGCGAAAAATCGAATATATCAATATTTTCTTTAATTCTGTCCTCGTGTATAGATTTAGGAATAACGATAACGGAGTTTTCCACCTGATACCGAAGTAAAATTTGAGCGGGAGTTTTCCCGTATTTTTCGGCAAGGCGCACGACTGCTTTTTCGGCGAACGTTTCGTTTATCCGCCCTTGTCCGAGCGGCGCGTAAGCCTGATGAGCAATTCCGTATTTGTCTTCCCATTCGTGAACCGTTTTCCTTTGACAATACAAATGCGTTTCGATTTGATTTACCGCGGGTTTTACTTTATTAAAGTTTATCAGGTCTATAAGCATATCGGGTTCAAAATTCGATACGCCTATTGCTCGAATTTTCCCCTGCGCGTAAAATTCTTCCAAAACTCGCCAAGCGGCGTAACGATTGCCAAAACCCCAATGCAACAAAACGAGGTCGAGATAATCCGTTTGCAAATTTTCAAAAGATTCGTTTAAGGTTTGTCTTGCCGTTTCGGTTTCATAATGATTAAAATTAAGTTTAGTCGTTATAAACAATTCGTTTCTGCTCACTCCGCATTTCTTTACTGCATTACCCACGAATTTTTCGTTTCCGTAAGCCTCCGCCGTATCTATTAGGCGGTAACCTGCCTTTATCGCCGCAATAACGCTTTCTTCGCACTGCTTTTGATCGGTAATTTGAAAAGTTCCGAACCCGAGCATAGGCATTTCCACTCCGTTATTCAATTTTATCGTTTTCATAACAAATCTCCCGTTGATTTTTTTATTAAGTATAGTATAATAAGTTCGAGTTACTCGAAGTCAAGCGATTTATGCGCATATCAAGGAGATTTTTTATGAAATATACAGTAAAACAAATAGCCGACCTTATGGGAATGAGCGAACACACTATTCGCTACTACACCGATCTACGACTTTTACCCGTAAAGCGCGATAGCGGCAATCGCCGAGTATTCGACGACAAATCCGTCAACTGGCTTATGGGAATAAAATGCTTAAAAGGCTGCGGAGCGTCTATCGAAGATATAAAAAAATACGGCGATTTATGCTTACAAGGCGACAAAACGCTTTTGGAACGGAGAGAAATAATGCTTAAACAACTCGTTTTAGCGGAACGAAAACTAAAAGAAGCGCAATACGTTTTCGATTACGTTTCCAAAAAAGTCGCCCATTACGACGACGTTATAGCGGGTAAAACCGCCGACGACACAAATCCCGTTACCCGCAAAACCCCGCTCTCAAAGTGCTGAAATGAATTTATCCATTTTGTTTTACAAAGCGTCGCCGACTCAAGTCAACCGATAGTTCCAAAAAAAGGACGCCGTTTGAAAAACGGCGTCCACGCTGTGGTTCTATC
>CAVLAV010000050.1:0-2362 GCA_963660735.1 bacterium | reverse complement strand
GAACGCCGACCCGTAGTTCCAAAAAAAGGACGCCGTTTGAAAAACGGCGTCCACGTTTTGGAGCTACTGGCCGGACTTGAACCGGCGACCTGCTGATTACGAATCAGCTGCTCTACCGACTGAGCCACAGTAGCGACTGAATTTTTGCGTCGGTCTAAATTTCACTTGAAAAAATTCTATTTTTATGATAAAATCAATTAAAATAGCGAATAATAATTTAAACTAAATTTTCAACGCTCAATTAGTATAGCATATCAAAAAAAATTTTGCAAGGGTTTTAACCGAGTTTTTTATAAAGGAGGAAAATTTTACGTCTTTTTTTAATGAAGTATATCAACTTGTGAAAAAAATACCCGAAGGTAAAGTTACCACTTACGGCGAAATCGCCCGCGCGCTCGGACGACCGCATTCTTCCAAAGCCGTCGGTTACGCGTTACACTCCAACCCCGACCACGATAATATTCCCTGCCACAGGGTCGTAAATCGTTTCGGCGAGCCGTCTGCCGCGTTTGCGTTCGGCGGCAAAAATATGCAAATAGAAATGCTTAAAGCGGAAGGCGTAAAGTTTAAAAACGGAACGGTAGATTTAGGCGTTTATTTTTATTCTTACGACTGACAAAATCCGCGTTTTCGGCGTATTATGATATTGAGGTTGAAAATGCGGGTAGAAGAACTTTTTAAAGTCGTTGCGCCGATAGTCGAATCGAAGTTTTATTCGGAATCCGCGCCGCTGTTTCTCGTGTGCGAAAGCGGCGTAAGAAAGACCAAATCGGCTCGGGCGGTCGCTTTCGTCGCGGCTTTGGCAGGCGCAAACGTAGTTATAGTAGACGGCGATAGAAATGCCGCCGTTAAAGCGTTGCGACATTTCGGTGCGGAAGGCATATTCGATATTTGCGAATACGAAAATTATTGCGATTTGATTTTGGAAAACGAATCGGGGAGAAATCGCGTGGCGCGCATAAACGCTCGGTCTCGCAGTGCCGATTCGGGCTTTAAAGCGGGCGAAGTTTCCGTATTTTAAAAACCGCAAAAAACACGCCGCCCCGCCGCACGGCCTTGCCGTGCGGCGGGGCGGAAAAGTTTTGCTATCGTAGCCTGAAATTACTTCTTTTCGGATTCGGCTGCTTTTTTCTCGTCGTATTCCTTAACTTTTTGTTCCAACGCGCTACCGCCGGGAATTTCCTTAATTTCGTCGCGAGCAAAAATGAGCGCGTTGTACGGCTCTTCAATCGCCTTTGCACCGCGTTTTTTATTGCATACCAAAACGGGCATCGTCGCAATAAGTTCCCATCCCCCTACCGCTTCGCGAAGAATAACGTTAGAAAGCGACGAAACTTGGCTAATAGCCTCGTCCATATCGTTACCCACTACTCTGCTCTGACAAGGAACGACTTTATACATTTTCATAAAAGCACCTCGATAAAACTATATTATATACACTATTATACTATAAATTTTCAAGTTTGAAAAGAGAATAAACCGAAAATTTAAAAAAATATAAAATTTTTTAAAACTCGCTCAATCAAATTGACATATCTTGCAAATTATAGTAAAATATATTAGCGTTGATCGTCGGGCAACGCGAGTGCGCTTACCCGCCTTAAGGACAATTCAATACGCTTCCTTAGTTAAATGGATATAACAGTCCCCTCCTAAGGTGACGCCTTATCCACATAGAAACACAATATATGGGTTTCGCAAAACACAACACAACTAAATATTGCGATTGACCGTTATAAGATACGCGATTGGTATTAAAATTGGTATTATTTTTTGCGTTTAATAACTTTCAAATCGTTAAGTAATGCTTCTGTAGTTAAATGGATATAATAAACCCCTCCTAAGGGTTAGTTATGGGTTCGATTCCCGTCAGGAGTACCAGAAAAAACCACAATATCTTGTGGTTTTTTTTATTTTCTCACTATATATTGTGGTTGATTTTCTCTGGATATGCGGATTTTCAATAATACCAAAATAATACCGATTTTTATTTTCATCATTTTTTCGAGATATTGTTCAACGCAAAAACTACCTTTTCTTGCGTATCGGGAATAAAGTGACTGTAAACTTCGAGCGTTACCGTCGAATCGCTATGTCCCATATATTTGCTCACAGTTTGAATAGGAACATTCTGAGATAGAAGCAAACTGCAATATGTATGCCTGAGTCCGTGGCAAGAAACATGTTTAAACCCGTATTTCGCTTCAAGTTTGGTGAGTATGTGCGCGATTGTATGCGGGTATAAAGGTTGTCTGTCAAGCCCGACGGCAAGATAGTATTCGTCTTGTTTTTCGTCAAAGTGTTCGTCGGCAAGCCTGAACCATTCTTTGTATTTCTTCAAATCGTCAACAAGATTATCGGG
>CAVLAV010000049.1:0-9518 GCA_963660735.1 bacterium | reverse complement strand
ACTTTGTAAACTTTACGAGAAAGCGGGACAGATAAACGCCGCCGAAAGCGAGAATATCGTGCATAATCCGCGCGGCTGTGCGTTCCTGATTTCTTCGCCCGAAAAACGGACGAATATACGAATCGTAGCCACACCATACGTCGAAAGTCTTTTCGACGAAAATAATAATCAACAGGAGAACTAATTTATGAGCGAAAATACTGCAACGAACGTAACGGACGACCTTATCAGACAGGCGGACGAAACGTTTGAAAAATATTTGAAAGAAGGGAAATACCGCGAATTGATAGACGCCATGATTTTGCTCGGCGACTACTCTCTTCGCAATCAGATGCTTATTCTTGCGGCAAAACCGGACGCCACGCGTGTGGAAGGAATGAACGCATGGAATTACCGCAAACGTTCGATAAAACCCGGCGAAAAATCAATCAAAATCCTTGCGCCCGTGTTCGCAAAAGAAGTCGTTTTCGATAAAAACGGACAGCCGACCGAAAACGTAGTCGATAAAGTAACCGGCTATCGCGTAAATTACGTTTTCGACGAAAGTCAGACGAAGGGCGAGGACGTAAGGGATTTGAAAATCACACCTGAAATGCTGGACGAAAATTACGATTTTATAACCGACGTTCTGAAAGGCACGATTAAAGGTTTTGAGTTCGGCGAAAGTGAATCTCTCGGAAAAGAAGTAACGTCGCGGCTCGATACCGAAAGCCGGACAATCGAAATAAGCAAAACGCTCGGCAAAGAAGCGAAACTTAAAACGCTCATCAATCAAATCGCCGCCGCGAACGTGCTTACCCGCGACAGGCGAAATTTTACGGGTATTCGCTCGTCCGAAATGAACGGCGTGGAAATGAGCGCGATTACTTATATCGTTGCGAACAGGCTCGGACTAAAAACGGATAAACTTACCGAACCGGACTTTTCAAAATTCGGCGAGAAAGATTTCGCCCGGTTCGCCGGGAATATCGGCGTTATACGTTCCGTTTCGCAAAAAATGATTATGGCGGTGGAAAACAAATTGTCTTACGAATTGCACAAACAGAAAACCGCCGCAGCCGAGCCGAAAGTTACCGAAGTGAAACCCGTAAAAACGGAAATCAGAAAATCCCCTGCTTCCAAAGGGAAAAAGAAAACGGAGGTAACGATGTAATGGGCGGAGAACTGAAAGCGCTTATCGAAACGATTGACTTTTCTTCCAAAGACGAACTTTTGGAAAATCTTCGCAAATTGCGGGAAAGCACGGTAAAACTCGCGCCGCAGGAACGCAGCGCGGTAAAAGAAATCATCGGCGTAGGTATTCAACAGGCTTACTATACCACCGAAAAAGAACTGTTACGCTATAAGCGTTACGTAAGCAAAAGAAATAACGACACGGAGGCAGAAAATGGAAAAGTTGGTCGCGGTAGTAAAAAAACCGTATAAAAAAGCGGAAGTCGTGAATATTGACGACGACCTTGAAACTTTGCAGAAAATCGTCGGCGGGTGTATCGCCGCCGGCGATTTACCGGATATTGACGACGTTTACGGGTTTTGCAACGACGAGGGGTTGTTGATAGGTCTTCAACCGAACGTGTATCGTCCGCAGTGGAAAGACGTATTGTTCGGACCGCTCGTATTCGTCGGCGCGGGCGACGAGGGAGAATCCGTAAGTCTTACCAAAGAACAGGTTGACGCAATTATGAAATATTGCGAAGAAAACAGCGTTAAGAATCTTGCTGAAATGCACGCGCACGTTCAGACAAATTTCAAGTTCTATAAGAAAAACGAGGTGTAATGTAAAATGCCTATGGAAACCAAACTTAACGGATACACGTTAAAAATCATACCCGACGAAAACCCGTTGAACCCGCGCACGGATTGCGACCATCTCGGAATAATGCTCTGCTGGCACAGGAGATATTCGCTCGGAGACAGCCACCCGTATGATACCCCGCAGGATTTTGTCGAAAGCGCGGCGGCGAAAGACGTATTCGTCTGTCTGCCCGTATATTTGCTCGACCATTCGGGACTATACGTATCCGTCAACGACTTTCACGATCCTTGGGACAGCGGGCAACTCGGTTTTATTTATTGCACGAAAAAGGACGCACAAAAATGGTTTAATAACCCCGACGTTACCGAAGACGAAATCAAAAAAGAACTGACAGCAGAAGTCGAAGAATACAACGATTATCTGAACGGAGCGTGGTATGGATTTTGTATCGAAGGGCTGAACGGCGAAGTGGAAGATTCCTGCGGCGGATTCCGCTACGGCGGGAGCGTGAAAGAACTCGCGAACGAAATGAAATCTTACGTTTCGGATAAATATTACGCTCTGTTCGATAAATTCGTGGCTAACAATTCGGCGTATATGTAATCGCCGTAAAACAAAGGAGGAACAACATAATGCCCAACTGGGTATGCAATCATTTAACAATCGAAGGCGAAAAATCCGTTGATATTATGAAATCTATGCTTATAGACGACGAAGACTCGGAATACGGATATGAGTTCGATTTCAATAAAATTTTACCTATGCCGAAAGAACTGGAGATTTACAGTCAAGGCATAACGAAAATATGTGCAAAATTGTTTATCAACAATATGCACGAAGATTCGCCCGCCTATAAAAAATACGCAAAACTTTTCTTTAAGGCATACGGGAAAGATTTGGTTATGACGGAAGACGAAATAACAAAAGAAATGAACGGTATGCTGAAATTTCGCGACTTTCAAAGTAAAGAACTGTTTTTCAAAACAAAAGCGGACGTTAACGCCTACGGCAAACGGGCTTTGGATAACTTTGCGAAATATAAAGCGACGGACTGGTATGACTGGTGTTGCGATAACTGGGGAACGAAATGGAACGCTTGTCATTCGCAGATAAACGATATGGACAAAGCGGATATTTATTTCGACACGGCGTGGTCGTCCGTTCCGAAACTTATGGCTATGCTCGCAGCAAAACATCCCGATTGCAAATTTGAATACGAATATGCCGAAGAACAGCCCGGTATCAACGCAGGCTATATTATTTTTGAAAACGGAGCGCCCGTAAAGGGAGAACATTTTGCAGACGGGAGCAAAGAAGCGTATGAAACCTTTTTCGGACTTTGGGGCTGCGACGACGAATTTCGATTTAACGAAAAAACGGGAACTTATGAAAGTATCGAAGAAGAGGAGGAAATGTAATTAAGTACGAGAAGTTTAATTTGCAAAGAACAACAGGACGGCACGTATTACGGCATTTATTGCCATTCGGACGGCTATCTTACATACAACGGCGCAGTGCTGTTAGACCATTATTCCACCCCGGAAAGGGTTGACGCGCTGCTTGCGCTCGGAGATATTTCTTCGCTCGGTCCGATAATCGCCCCCGATCCGAGCCGCCCGCATTCTTTTGATTACGATAAAAGACAGGACGGCGTTGTCGTTGCCTACGGCAGAGACCGCGGCGAAAAGGACATAGACGCGAGGACTTTTTCGCTGGAAGATGCGAAAGAATCTTGGTGCGAATATATGTATATATTCGGTCAGGACGGAAAATGGAGATATTACGACTTATGTCGGGACGAACCCGAATTGTGCGACGTCGAAGAAGACCTTGCTTCGGAATTCAGACAAATGGGAATCTCCCGCCCGAACGGTATCTACGGCTACTTTCCGCCGGAACAAGTCGCCGCTATTAAGAAAGAACAAGCGCAAATGTCGAAATCACAGTCTGAAATGTGATTATGACGAACCGTATACGCGAGGTAAACGTGCTTAAAACAAATGAAATTTACAATATCGATTGCCTTGTCGGCATAGACGAAATGCTGAAACAAGGCTTGCAAGCCGACCTGATCGTAACGGACCCGCCGTATCTCATCCGTTCGACGAAAGCGGGCGGAAAAAGCGACCTTGCGCGCAGCATCCAACCGATGAACGACGAACTTGAAAACGGCAACCTTACGAGAGGTATCGAAGAAGTCCACTTAAAGGCAATGTGGGACGTAATGAAAGTCCCGAATATATATATGGTGCAACGGAGCGCAAATCCCACAATATATAGAGTTTTTCGTAAACCAACGAAAATGCAAAATGGATATTATCGTATGGCATAAAACCAACGCGACGCCGCTGTTTTGCAATAAACATCTGTCGGATAAAGAATATTGCCTTTATTTCAGGCGAGGGGCGTATTGTCAGCCGAAAACTTATCACAGTGCAACAACCGTTTACGAATTGCCTATAAACGCGAAAGACAAACGATTATACGGACATCCTACGGTAAAACCGCTGCCCATTATCCGCAATCTTGTGGAAAACAGTTCAAAGCCGGGGTATCTTGTGCTTGACCCTTTTATGGACAGCGGAACGACGGCAGCCGCCTGTATCGAAACGGGCAGAAATTTTATCGGTTTAAATCAATAAAACTTACTGGGAAGCAAGTCGTGAACGGCTTGCTTCCGTTTATAAGGAGAACTGAATTATGTCGAAATTGCTTATAAAAGGCAAATTATACAATCCTATCAAAATCGGCGACAGCGGCGACTGGTATGAAGGTAACAAAGATGCCTGTTGCGGAGATTGCGGACTGCATTACGGTCAACAGCACTTACCGCAATGCGACGTGGAGCGTTGCCCTGCTTGCGGCGGACAACTTTTGTCCTGTGATTGCGGTCCGGTATTCGACGTTGAAGACGACGTATCCGAAAAGGAACTCGAAATTTTACGAAAACAGCAGGAAAAAGAACGAATCCGCGAACAATCGCTTATTTTTATCGATTTAAGCGGCGAACAAGGAAATGTATTCTACGTTCTCGGCGTTGTAAAAAGAGAATTGCAAAAGAAAGACAGGCTACCCGATTACGACGAACTCTACGAACGCGTTAAATCCTGCGATAATTACAAAGAGGCTCTCGGTATTATCAACGAATACGTCGTATTATACGACACGTCGCGCAAATACCAACTTGAAATGTAAAGCGGGGTGCCGGCGATACGAAAGACTTGTTTAATTATTGCCGTTTTCTGCCTTATTGCGTCGGTAACGGCTCTTATATGCAACCTTATAACTCTGTCCGCTATCAATTCCGTAAAAACCGAAACGTTTGCGGAATATAACCTTACAGGCAATACTGTCGTCTATATAACAAACAGAGGCAACGCGGCAAAAATCACGTTCGGCAAAAACGCGGTAAAAATAGAAAAATCTTACCGATTTACAAAAAAAGAACGAATTGAAATTCTTTGCTTTATCCGCCGTCGCCTGTCTATGCAAAACGTAACGGTTTCTTTGTCCGATATGTCGGGCGAATGGGCGACGCATAACGTTGCGTATGCTTTCGGAATCGAACGGGAACGGACGGCGGACGCCGACCTTGATTATTCCAAAGACAAAAGATTTTACGTTGCCGCTCTTTCCGCCGTTTTCGGATTTATGGGCTTATAGGAGGAATATGATTTATTCAAACATACCGCAAGAATTGCAAGTATTAAAACAATGGTGCGTTTACCGCAGTTATTACGATAAAAACAAACAAAAATACAAAAAAGTAATTATCAGCCCCGTTACGGGGAAATTTGCGAAAAGCAACGAGCCGGATACATGGGCGGATTTCCGAACGGCGGAACGCTATTGTGAGAAAAATCATTACGGCGGGCTTGTGTTCGCGCTCGGCGAAGGCATAACGTTTATCGACCTTGACCACGCCGTGGATAAAGCCACGGGCGTCGTTCTGACTACCGACGCGCAGGAATTGTTGCAGATTTTTTCGGATACCTATGCCGAAACGTCGTTGAGCGGCACGGGAATTCATATTCTCGTTCGAGGAACTCTTCCGCCCGACGCAATGAAGAAAAACGATAAACGCGGCGTCGAAATGTATTCAAGATACCGTTTTATGTGTATGACGGGAAATCTTTTATCGGACACGACCAAAATCAAAGATTATTCGGATATTCTTTTGCGGGTAAACGAAGAATACGTTGGAAAAAAACAGGAAGCGATAGTCGTTCGTTCCGAATGCTCGCATACGGACTCCGAATTGTTGGAAAAAATACGCGGCAGTCGGATAGCCGAACGGTTCAACAAACTGTATAACGGAGATTTTGACGGAACAGTCAGCCACAGTTCGGCAGATTTTGCGCTTTGTTCCATTCTGGCGTGGTGGACGCAGGACGTTTCGCAGATAGACCGCATATTTCGTTCTTCGGGACTGTATCGCCCGAAATGGGACACTTATCGCGGGACTTCGACTTACGGACAAATCACGATAGAAAACGCCTTAAACACACTAAAATCGGCTTATACTCCGCGGCAAAGAGTGGTTCGACTAACTACGGGGACGGAAATGTAAAGGAGGTCAAAACAAATGTTGAAAGTCGCTACGGTGTGTTCGGGAATAGGCGCACCCGAAAAGGCTCTTAAAATGCTCGGAATACCATACGAATTGTCTTTTTTCAGCGAAATAGACGTCCCCGCCATAAGAGCCTATTGCGCCATACATAAAGAATCGCCGGATAAAAATTTCGGCAATCTCGAAAATATAAATCAAAAACCTATTCCGCAGGATATTGATTTACTCGTAGGCGGAACGCCGTGTCAGGACTTTTCCAACGCAGGGCTTCGTAAAGGTGGCGAAGAAGGCTCCGGTACTCGTTCAAGTTTAATGTGGTATTACGTAAAACTTATCGCGCTTTCAAAGCCAAAAGTCGTTATTTGGGAAAATGTTGCCGCCGTCGTTTCGATAAAACATATCCGTAATTACAGAAAGTTTTGCCATACGCTTTCGGGGCTCGGTTACAGACTGAACGCCGATATATTGAACGCAAAATATTTCAACGTTCCGCAAAACCGCACCCGGTTAATTCTCGTCGCTATACGAAAAGATTTACCCGTTTGTTTTGAACATCCCCGCGGTTTCGATTGCGGCGTTCGTATCAAAGATTTACTTGAACCGAAAGTTCCCGATAAATACTACACGAAAACGCTTGCGGATATGGAGCCGTATAATCGCTATTACCCGAATACGTTCAGAATTATGCCGCTCGGAAGAATCAAAGGCGCGGTGTTCAAACAATGTAACGAAGTTTTATGTACCGAAGGAATATTCGATTGCCTTACCACAAAACCGGGCAACTATATTTTAGACGAACGCATGCCGCGTGAAAAAACTATACGGCATCTTACTCCGCTCGAAGCCCTGCGTTTTATGGGGTTTGAAGATAAAGACTACTATAAAAGCAGGTATTATTACCGTAAAAACAAAGATACTGGTAAGAAAGAACGTATCGTCTACGTTTCCGAAACGGATATTTACAGTCAGGCAGGAAACAGTATCGTCGTAACGCTGCTTATGGCTGTGTTCGGACAACTTTACGGGGTTGAATGGGAACATAAAGTGTTCGGTAAACGATACAAAACGCAATTAGAATTGTTTTATGATTTGCCTATATGTGCAGGACTGCTGGAGGATAAAAAAATTGAATAAGCCTAAAAATTTGATTATAGAAGAAGTGCCGGATGAGATAATGCGGGATTGCCTTTATTCTCTGCTTGAAAGTGATATTCCGATATATTACACCCATCACAAACGGGTGATTCCCAACACGATATAAAACTTTATCGTAAATTCTGCACCCGACAAAATCAAATGTAAGGAAATTTATTTATGACGAGAGGAAAAATTGCCGTTATAACGCCGGACGGAGACATTCTGACTTCGGTGGAATTTAACGGCGGAATGTATATAGAGACCGGCGGTTTCGGACAAGAAGTTTTCACGAGATTAAATCTTATCGAAACTGTCAAGGAATACACTGCACTGGTGAAAATGTTCAATACTGCCCACTTCGGATATGCGGAAAACCTTTTTTATGACGCACCGAAGAATTATCTCGATATGAAACACCACTATCCCGACAAATGGGGTTCCGATTACGTTTACATAAAAAATCTGTCCGAATCTCCCGTCGTCTTTACCGACAATCAAGGGAAAAAGATTCGGATAGATAGCGATACGACTGCCGTTTTTTATTTCGGAGATTTCTTTTTTGCCGGAGAAAGCAATTTCGATAGGCTGATGTTTATTGAGAAATTAAAGCCATACAAACAAAAAACTGTGCAAGATTATGATAAAGGTTTTAGTGAAATCTGGGAAATGTGTTCTGAATACGATTGTCTCAATGACTGCGTTCTTACAAGTCTTATTGAATCCGACCTTAAGTTTGTTCCGAATGAGTTATTGGACAGATACGAAACCGTAGTATTACCAAACGGCTCGACGGATTTGATTGAAAAAGCCTACGATGCCAAAAATTATCGTATGGACGAACACGGGAACCTTAAAAAAAGCCGATTTTGACGAACTTATAGACTACCTGATCGATTTTTTTCAGGAAGAAATGCAAATACACGTTAAGGAGGATTTTTGCCTATGAATGAAATGTTTAAGGACTACCCCGACGTCGTAAGCGTCGAACAGGTAACGGAAATGTTACATATCAGTCCGTCGTTTGCTTACCGCCTTTTAAGAAGTGGCGATTTGCAGGCGAAAAAGGTCGGGAGCAAATATATTATAGCGAAAAAAAGCGTTATTGCTTTTGTCGGCGCGGAGAGTAAAGCATGACCGGAAGACTTGCGATTAAAGGCGGAAAATACTACGTAGTAATTTCTTATAAGGACGAAGAAGGCAAATATAAAAATAAATGGGTAGCGACGGGACTTGACGAAAAAAACAATAAACGCGCCGCTACAGATATGATGCGTGAAATCGTCAGCCGATTCGAGCAAGGCACGTTACTTACGGCAACGAAAGAAAACAAGGGTTCAAATGAAACACAATCTAACAATGGATTGAGTATTAACGGAACAACTGTAAATAGTCCATTGTTTTCGGATTATTTGTTAGACTGGTTAGAAATGGCAAAACCGAATTTGCAGGTTACAACTTACGGTGTATATAAACGTAGAGTAAATATTATCGCCGAATATTTCAAAAAGAAAGGAATTCTTTTGTGCGACTTAACTCCCCGTGATATACAGGAGTATTACTCATTTTTGCAAAAGAATGGTAAAAGCGTTCAAGAATGCCATCATTGCCACACTATTATACATAGGGCTTTACACGTTGCTTATAGAGCGGATTACATTAAGACAAATCCTGCCGACAAAGTGGAACGCCCGAAATCTCCAAAATATAAAGCAAAATTCTATACCATCGAACAAATGGCTGAACTGTTCAAAAAACTGCAAGGCGACCCTTATGAGTTCATCTATAAATTGACTGCTATTTATGGGTTGCGACGTAGCGAAATCTGTGGATTACGTTGGGAATCTGTCGATTTTGAACGTAACACAATTACTTTGGAACACACCGTCGTTCAATGTGAAGTAAATGGGAAAAGAACGATTGTAAAAAAAGATAAAATGAAAAATCAATCGAGTATGCGAACGTTACCGCTTTTACCGATGGTTAAAGAAATATTGCTCAAAGTAAAAAGTGAGCAAGAAAGCAATATAGAGCGTTACGGTTCTTATTATTCGAGAG
>CAVLAV010000048.1:0-9667 GCA_963660735.1 bacterium | reverse complement strand
TCCGTATACAGTGCCTTGCATTTCCGATTCTTTTCAGGAAATGTACTATTGGGATACTTATTTTACTAACAAAGGTCTTATCTTGTCGGGCGAAAGCCGACAAGCGGTGTACAACGCAAAAAACTTTGCCTATCTTATAAACGAATACGGCTTCGTGCCGAACGGTAATATAACCGAACTTTTAAACCGCTCGCAACCGCCGTTTTTCGGCGCGGCTATTAAGGATATCTTACCGTTTATCACGGCGGAAGAAAAAGCCGAACTCGTAAACGCGTTGAAAAAAGAATATTTCTTTTGGCAAAATGAGCGTTCAACCCCCGTCGGGCTTAACGCTTACGGTTGCGGTGCAAACGAAAAAGACTGTTTGCGATACTGCGATTTGTATACCGTCCGTACGGGCAAAACGATAGAAAAAACGGTTGAAAACGGTAGAGCAGTTATCGCCGAGTGCGAGTCGGGTTGGGATTTTTCTCCGCGCTTTCCGCTCGGTTGCACCGAGTATTGCGCGGTGGACTTAAATTCGCTTTTATATCTCGACGAGGTTATTTTATCCGAACTCGATACCGAAAATTCCGCCGAGTGGCAAGAAAATGCGCAAGAAAGAAAAGAAAAAAATTTTAAAACTTTGTTCTTATGGCGGCGCGTTCTTCGATTATTGCCAAAAGACCCGTTCCGTTTCGGGCGTGTACGGTTGCAACGGTTTTTTTCCGTATTTTTCGGGCGTTTCGCACGATAAAATCGGGTTTGAAAAACTGCTTGAAAAATTAGAAAAGCCTTTCGGAATAATCGCCGCCGAAACGAACGAAAAGTGCTTTCAATGGGCGTCGCCCAACGGTTGGGCGTGTCTGTTTTACGCGTGCGTCGCCGCCGCTTTAAAAGTGGGCGACGGCGACGCGGCAAAGCGAATAGCCGAAAAATTCGTAAATACCGTAAATTCGTTATACGTAAAAGACGGCAAACTTTACGAAAAATACGACGTTATAACGGGCGAAGTCGGCGCAAGCGAAAGTTATTCCACCCCCGAAATGCTCGGGTGGACGGCGGGCGTTTATCTCGCCTTCGATAAATTTCTGATGGACGGCATACTTATATGAACGACCTTTTCAAAAAAATCAATAAAAGTTTTTTACGCCTTTCTTCAGCAGATTATTCGATAGATAAAATTCGGCAGGACGCCTCATACGGTTGGGCGGGCGATTGGGAAGGTCGCGCGCTTTTGGCTTTCGTAAGACTTTATCAGGTTACGGGCAAAAAAATTCCGTGCGCGGACGAAATTATAAATCGTCTGCCCGAGTGGCTTAACGAGCGCGGCTATATAGGCGAGGTTGCTTTTCCCCTTGCGGACGAACAACAACTCTCGGGGCATAGTTGGTTGCTTCGCGGACTAACGGCGTACTATCGCGCGTTTAACGACGAGCGCGCCCTTACTTACGCGAAAAATATAGTGGAGGGGTTGTACCTTCCGCTTGAAAATAATTACGCAGAATATCCCTTAACGAGAGAAAAAAGTTCGGCGGGCGGCGTCAACGGTAACACTGTGGGTTCGCTCGGAAAGTGGAAACTTTCTTCCGATATTGGCTGCGCGTTCATCGCGTTGGACGGGCTTTCCGATTACTATGCATTAACTGCCGACGGGCGCGTTAAAAATATGCTTAATCGCCTTATATTGCGCTTTATGCAAATAGACCTCGTAGGTTCGGAATGTCAGACGCACGCCACGCTTTCCGCTACGCGCGGAATAATAAGGTTCTATCGCCTCGTTAAAGATAAAAAGTATCTCGATTACGCCGTTAAAATTTATCAAACCTATTTATCCTGCGGTATGACCTTGACTTACGAAAACTTTAATTGGTTTAACCGCAAATACAGTTGGACCGAGCCTTGCGCGGTGGTCGATTCCTTTATAGTCGCCGCCGAACTTTTCCGTATAACGGGCGACGAAAAATACAAGACTCTCGCCGCAAGAATTTGGTTTAACGGACTTAATTTTTGTCAACGCGATAACGGCGGCGCAGGACCTAATACCTGCGTTACGCAAAGTTCGCCCGTTTTGTCTATAAGTCTGTACGAAGTGCCGTTTTGTTGCACTATGCGCTACGCCGAGGGGCTTTATTACGCGGCTGAAAACCGCGATTTGCTCGACTGCGGCTCGGGCTTTTCCAAGGACGAATACGACAGGCTGTTTCTCGGCAACGTTTTGCTCGTTACCGACGAAAACGGGGCGTTTTACGATAAACCTAAAATCGAATATGCGGGCAAAACCTATATAGAAATTCCGTCTTTCGTCAAAAACGGGGACTATAAACTTAAAGTAACGGAGTAATTTATGGATTACGAAATAATAAATTTAAACGGGCTGTATTTAAAATTTGTTCACGGCGAAAACGGCGCGTTGCGCCTGTGCGAAATAAGCGCGGAAGGCGGTGAGCCGAAGAATAAAAACGGGTTTATCCCTTTCGTGGTAAGCAAAGAAGGCGAAACTTCGGGCGCGACTTTCGGCGGTTTCGACGGAATTTTTAAAAACGATTTATGGCGTTTTAAGCAAACGGGTTTAACCGTAACCGAAAGTCGCGCCGAAATAACCTACTCTTCGCAAGACGGGTTATACGATATAAAAACCGTTTACCAATCGAAAGGAAGCGCGGCGGTATATCAAACCAACGAAATCATCGCCAAAAAAGCCGTCGCTTTGGTCGATTTTTATTCGCTCGTTCCGCTTTGCGAATATACTTATTCCGACGGCGAAAATTTCACTTTGTCTTACCGCCGCAATCGTTGGCAGACCGAAGGACAATGGTTTACTTCTTAGTTTAAAGATCTCGGTTTTAACGATTTTTGCGAACTTATACCTATGAACAAATTTACCGTTACGGGTAGCGGCTCGCATACCACTTCGGAATTTTATCCGTGTTTAATCGCGGATAATTTAAAAACGGGCGAAAAGTTTTTCGTGGAAAGCGAGGCGGATAGCGAGTGGTTTGAAAGGGCGTCGCAATTCAGCGGTTGGGAAGAGGAAAAAGGCGCGCTTTTGCTATTCGTAGGTACGATTGAAGAGCGCACGCTTAAAAGCCGCGTTTGCCTTAACGTGGGCGAAAGTTTAAAAACTCCGCCCGTGCTTATCGCCGCCGCTTTCGGCGAGGACGATTTACTTAAAACCGTTTACGCCGCGAAACGCGCAACCGCCGAGAGTAAAATTAGCGAGCCTACGGTAATTTTTAACGATTATATGAATTGCTTGTGGGCGCAACCGAGTTGGGAAAAGGAAAAGCCGCTTATAGACGCTTGCGCGAAATACGGCGTAAAATATTTCGTTATAGACGACGGTTGGTTTAATTATAAAGACGAAATCGGCTGTCGGTTGGGCGATTGGAACTTCGACGGCGAAGTTTTCGGCGAACTCGGTTTAAAGGGCGTAATAGACTATATTATCGCAAAGGGAATGAAACCCGGAATATGGGTGGAAGGCGAAGTCGTGGGCGAAAACTCCAAAATTTATAAAACTCACCCCGAGTTCGTGCTTACCGTAAACGGCGTGCGCTACGGTTCTTACCCGAGGCGTTTCCTCGATTTCAGAAAGAAAGAAGTAAACGAGTATCTCGGCAAGGTGTACGACGATTTGTACGCGCTCGGGATAAGGTATATAAAAATAGACTATAACGACGCTTACGCGCTTGCCGACGGCAAAAGCGGCACGACCGACGGACTTAAAGAAAATTACGCCGCAGTGGTAGAGTTTTATAAGGGCGTAAAACGCAAATATCCCGATTTGATTTTGGAAAACTGCGCGTCGGGCGGCAAGCGAGAGGACGAGTATATATTAAAGCATTTCGATTTGCAAAGCGTGAGCGACCAAATGGAATATAACTATTATCCGTCCGTGATATGCGGCAGCCTCGTGAATAACGTTCTCGAAAAAACGGGCGTGTGGTGCATGCCTTATCCCGTTAGGTGGCGGCTGCGAAACGCAGATTTTTCGTCCGTACCCGTTCCGACCGACGAGGAAGTTATTTTTAACTTGGTAAACGGCTTGACTGGCGTAATCACTTTAAGTTCGTTTATAGATAAACTCGACGATCGAAAGTCCACGTATTTAAAGGACGCGCTTAAACTCTATCCCGAAATTTTTAAGATATTAAGTAGCGGATATCCGTCCTATCCGTTGGGATTAACGCGCGGAGAGGATAAAAAACACGTGCTTAAAAAAAATAGCGAAAAAGGCGAACTCTTATATTTGTGGGCGACGGGCGATAATAAATTCGATATAAAAGGCGCGCGGGATTTCGTCCAACTTTTCCCCGCCGAGCCCGATAGCGAGATAAGCGAAAACGGAATAACTTTAAAAGATAAACTTTGCGCGAGAATATTTATTCGCGGTAATCTGTTTTAACGGCTTTATCGCCGTATAATTAAACGGAGGACGAGTAAACATAGGGGAAACAATCAAACAGCAAGTTCGTAAATATATTGCTATAAAACACTGAAATATAATGCTTTAAGTAAAAGAGATTGCTATTGAAAAGGCATTCTCTTTTGCTGTGAAAAAATCGTAAACATTTACGGCTTTCTTCGGGACGGACTGCAGGACGGACTGCATATTGCGGTTGAAAAAAACTTTGAAATATGGTATAATAAAATCGGAAAGGTATAAAAACGGAGGGCTAAATCGATTATGTCGAACAGATTTGAAGAATTGATTGCTCAGGGTGAAGGGATTTCGCGTGAATTTAAGGAATGTAAGGATTCGCTGCCAAAAAGCATATTCGAGACTTTATGTTCATTTCGGAATCGCTTCGGCGGGGATATTTTTCTCGGTGTGGCTGACGATGGAACAATTCGGCATAGATAAAGAAAAATCTAAAAAAAAATCATAGCAGATCTTGTGTCTGCTATGAACAATCCGCAAAAGATAAGTCCCACGGTGTATTTGCCTGTGTTTGAATACTTTATCAAAATGCGTTAAAGATATATGGCAATTTACGGATAAGCAAAATTTTAATCGCATATCAAATTGCACGACGATTTAGCGTAGACGTATGAGCCTGCAAAGGAAATACGCATTTGCAATAAACAACTTTTGTTATAACATTACACGGCTTGCAAAAATAAATTTTTGCATTGCATTCGCAATGTGTTCTTTGCTAAACACAAAGAACAGCCGTTCGTTGAAAAACTGCGTAAAAATACCTGCACATGCTTCGCGCTTTCGTATTTTTACTTATATTATAAAATTTTAGACGGATAACTTACTAAAAATTATCCGTCTATTTTATAACGCAAATGAAAAATAAAACTTAACCTAAATATATCGCAAGGGTTCAAAGTTTTTGAAGGGTAATTTCAAAGGCGGTTCCGGCGTCGGACGAAAACGTCAACGTTCCGCCCATGGAACGGATAATGTTTTTACACACAAACAGACCTATTCCGCTGTTTTCGTTGCCCTTTTCGGTGGTGTAGGGCGCAAATACGTCCAAGTCCTTTTCTATGCCTTTGCCGTCGTCGGCAACGATTATTTTTACCGATTCTTTTTCTTCCTTAACCGAAATCGTTATGTTTTTGCATTTAGCGTGTTCGATAGCGTTCATAATCAGGTTGACGATTACGTTTTCGAGTCCTTTGGGTTTTACATATGCTGTTACGGTAGCGGTACATTCGTTTTTCAGCACTATTCCGTTGGCTTCGCAGTCGAACAAACAGGAATCGTAAACGGTTTTGCATACGGAGAACAGATCCGCCGCAACCGATTCTTCGGTTAAATAATTGAATTTAGCGTATCCCGCCGCTTCCGTAAGGTTATCCAAAGAAACGTCGTTGTAGTGCTTTACGATTTTCAGCAGTTTGATTTGTTCTTCGTCGTTTTCCCTTGCTATCGCCGAGTCCAGAGCGGTTGCCGTGGCGTAAACGGTTTTACGTATATCGTGCGATACAAACTGTATCAGATCGTCCCGTTCTTTTACCATGGTACGCATTTCTTCCGTTTGCAATTTTACTTCCGTCTGAAGATTACGCGTAAAATTTCGGTTTCTCGCTTCTATATCCGCGGTGTTTTTAGTAAATTTTACGAGGAATACGGACAGCGTTGCAAACGACAGCCGGAAACTTGCCGTTAAATAGGTCGGCACGCTTGACGATTCAAGCAAACCGCAGACTTGCGTTAGCGCAATAAGTATAAACGGCGTGAGAAATAACGCTTCGGCGCGATTTGCTTTTACTATTTCGTATACGGTAAAACATACGAAGAAAAACAGAATCGCAAGTTTTACGACAATTTCCGTTACGGAGAGTACTCGCGCAACGTCAAACGCCGTATAAGGTTTGACAAACGCTATGACGAAACCGATAGCCGTCAATGCAAAAGAGGAATATTTAAGCGGCTTTATTTTTACCCGTCTGCCGAGCCCTGAAAGCGCGCCGAAGCATGCTATATACGGAAAAGCGCAAAGACACGCCGTCCAGAAATACGGGGCATGATTGCTAAGCGAAAACGCAAAACGACCGATCGCAGCGCAAAGTATGCCCGTTACGGCGACGATGTCCGAGAGCAAGTCGGAAGTTCTTTTCGATACGGAAAGCGTCGTATATACGGCGATAAGCAGCAACGAAAAAACTACCGTTGCGCCGACAGCGAAAAGCGACGAGCGATTGATTTGTTCAAGGTCGCTGCCAAGTCCTACAGTCGGCAATGTTTGTATGCCGGCGATACCGTATTCCGACTGATAGTGTATGGCGATTATTCTTGCCGAATCATATTCGCCCGTGTAAGTTTGCGCGCGCGTGGAAAACCGCAGATTAACGGTCGTTATGGCTGTTTCGGGAGAAAATTCTCCGCTGACGAAGAAATAATAACCGGTATGCTCGATGAACTCGTATTTTTCAATAACACCCAAAGTAGTGTCGAGAGAGTTTGCCGCGTAGATATTGGAAGCGGCAAAAATCTGCGGAAGGCAGACGGATATCACCCAATCGTCTCCGACTCTGTATTTTTCTAAAAGTTCTTTCTTTTTTTCATAGTTTTCGTCGCTCGGATCGGGAGGAAGAAAAGCAAAATAGATTGTACCGGTGCGGGCGAAATCGAAAGGCTTCGTAAGGTCGATTATCTGCGTGTCGGCGCAATATTCGCCCACTTGGGCAAATCTGTCGGGAATATAATTCGCACGGGTGATAAAGCCGCTTTCCGCAACGTCCGAAATGTCGATTGCGGAAATGTTTTTGCCTATAACGATAGAATCTTCTTTCGTTTCCGATTCGCCTGTAACTTCATCGTAAACGTAAGTTATCTTTTTGAGCGTGCGTTCGGCTTCCGGGACGGGCTTGGGCGAGGCAAACGCAAAATGCGACAAGACAAAAAGGATTGCGGAAAACAAAACGATTGATAAAGCGACGATCGCATTGATTTTTTTCGCACGGTTATTCATTTTACGTCTCCCCCCCCCTTGCAAAATGCGTAGCCTTGCCCGAATTGATTGACGATAAGCGCGGCGCAGTCGGGCGAAACGTTCATCATTTTTTTACGCATGTTGTGTATGTGCATTTTTATCGTGGAGGTGTTTAAGTGAGGTAATTGCCACACTGCGGTGTAAACGTCGTTTGCGGTAAAAAACACGCCGGCGTTTTTCATCAGAAAATATAAAATGTTAAATTCGCTCGAGGTCAGGTCCAAAGAAGTTCCCTTGTAACTTGCCGTCCGCCTGTCGGAGTCCAACGTCAATCCGCGCGACTCGATAACGGCTTCCTGCGTCGGCAATAGTCGCAGAGCCATTCTCGTTTCGATCAGTTCGTCGGAAGCGGGTTTGACGATGTAATCCATCGCGCCGAGTTCAAGCCCGCAAATGACGTTTTCTTCCGCGCCGAGATCGGATAGTATCACGACGGGGATATATTCCCGCATGCGGTCAAAAATCTGCAAACCGCTTCCGTCCGGCAAAACGACGTCCAAAAGAATAATATCGAGTTTGTTTTCGGATAAAATCTCGGTCGCTTCGAACAGACTTTTTGCCAAAAACACTTTGTTGGCTTTTGAAAAATGCCCGTATAAGCGCGCGGATAGTTCTTCGGAATCTTCTACGATGAGTATTTTTTTGTATTCCACCTTTTTCATTGCTACCTCCGAAGAACGTTGTCTTTTAAATATTGCCGTCACGCATTTTTTTTGCATTTTCAGTATAGCATATTTCGCCTTTAAAATCAACGAGAAAAAGTAAAGAATGGTAAAGAATCGCAACGCAAGGGCGGAGAATATTGATTTATTCTGATCGTTCCGTTAAAATGAAATTGAGAAAAGCCCGTCGGACGACGTGTTTGCTCCCGAGGGGCTTTTCCGAAATTCGTCATGACGGAGAGTTAAAATTTATGAAAAAAGCATTTACGTTTAAGCAGATGAAAAATTTGTTGATTGCCTTTTTTATTTTGGCGTCAGTCGTTCTCGGTATTTGCGGACTCGGCAAAACGAACGTCGCCGCAGCTGCGACGACTTCGACTTGGGACGGAAGTTCGTCCGATACGAGTTTTGAGGGCGCGGGAACAAAAGATAATCCCTATCTTATAACCTCCGCCGAAGAACTCAACGGACTGCGAGTAAATACGAACGGCGGCAATACCTATAGCGGAGTTTACTTCAAACTGACCGTAGATATAGACTTAGGCAGCAAAACTTGGTATCCGATAGGGTATAAAGATAGCAGCTATCGCTTCAATGGACATTTCGACGGTGACGGGCATACGGTTTCCAACCTGTCGGTCAATAATACTACCAATACTCCGGCGGGCTTGTTCGGTTATGTAGAAAGCGGTTCTATAAGCAATCTCGGCATAACCTCGGGGAGCGTATGGGTGAAGTCTTATGGGAGTTCGAATGCATATCTTTACGCAGGCTCGATAGCGGGATATATCGGCGGCGGCACAACGGTCACGAATTGTTATAATTCGGGCTGTGAAGTTAATGGCTCCGTTGCCGGCGGAATTGTCGGATATAACGGTAACGACGCTTTTGCTCCGATAGTCAACTGCTACAACACGGGGGACGTATATAGCCTTACCGACGCGGACTTGTCCTCTAAAGACAGTTCGTCCGGCGGTATCGTCGGATATAGCAAAACTCTTGCAAATCTTGCCGGAAAATGCCAAGTAGTCAACTGCTACAATATAGGTAAGTCTCAAGGGGAAGGCTCGAGAGGCAGACTTATAGGAAAAGGCGAAACTCTCGCGCAAAATTCCTATTATCTTAGCTCCGGTACAATGCTCGAATCGGGCTCGCTTACCGCCGAGTCTCCGATTTCCATAAGCTGTTCTTTTACTTCGGCAAGCAGTACAGTAACTTACAAAGAGACGGCAAGCTCCACAGCGGAAACGCTTACTCTTGTCGAAGCGCTCAACAAAGGCGCGGCTTTGTACAACGCGACAAATCCGACGGTAGCAGCAAAGGCATGGAAAAGCGTAAGCGGCGGTTATCCCGTTCTCGCTTTAACCTCCGTCGAAACGTATAGCGTTACGCACACGCTGGACGGGCTTAATTTTTCCGGCGCAAGCGAAGCAGTCGGCGGTTCGGATTATTCCGCAACTCTTGAAGCGGCAAACCCGGGTCGCACCCTGCCTTCGTCGATAACCGTTACCGTCGGCGGAACAAAACTTACTTATGCCAGTGAATATAGTTATAGTATGTATACCGGTATAG
>CAVLAV010000047.1:0-9737 GCA_963660735.1 bacterium | reverse complement strand
CTATCTCGTACCGTTCGACGATAAGAAAAATAACCGAACCGTCGCAACGTTCGTGCTTGGCTACAAGGGGTACATTCAACTTGCTATCCGTTCTGGCTACTACAAAAAAATCAACGTAATCGCGATAAAAGAGGGTGAGTTCGTAAAATACGATCCGCTCACAGAAGAATTATTCGTCCATATTATTGCTGACGACGAGGAACGCGAGGCAAAGCCTACGATCGGTTATTATGCAATGTTTGAACTTTGCAACGGGTTTATAAAAACGTTGTACTGGTCGAAAAAGAAAATGCTTGTACACGCCGATAAGTATTCAAAGGCTTTCAGTCTGAACGGAACGGGCGGCAAATATCCGAAAGTACCTTACGCCGATTACGAGGCGGGGAAAGTGCCCGAATCGGAAATGTGGAAATATTCGTCGTTCTGGTACAAAGATTTTGACGCTATGGCATACAAAACAATGCTCCGTCAACTTATTTCAAAGTGGGGAATTATGAGCATTGATATGCAGACGGCATACGAAAACGACAGCAAGGCTATGGAAGATAGCGACGATTATGTGGTCGCACCCGAAGATTATATCACGCCCGCCGAACAAAAGGCACAGGAGTTGAAAGCGGACGCGCCCGAAAATTCCTTGTTAGGCGCAGCGCAGGCGGTTTCCGATACAGCGGAGGGTTGATATGTTTTTTGAGGTTTTAGGACAACCTCAGGGCAAGCAGCGGGCAAGAGTAACGATAAGAGGCGGGTTTGCAAAGGCTTATACACCTGAAAAAACGGCAAGTTATGAAAACCTTATTATGCTTTCTTTCGTTACAGCCCTGCGCGGCAAACAAACGCCGTTCTGGGAATGTCCGTTAGAAATAACAATCAAAGCGTTTTACGCTATCCCAAAATCGTTCAGCAAGAAAAAACAGGCAGAGGCGTTAAACTGTACGCTCCGACCTACAACAAAGCCCGATATTGATAACGTCGTTAAATGCGTATGCGACGCTTTGAACAAGGTAGCATACAAAGACGATACGCAAGTTATTCGACTATCGGCAGAAAAATATTACGGCAATGAGCCGAAATTGATTGTCGAGTTAAAGGAACTCAATATTGGAGGGCTGCTATGAGTAGTGAAAATAAACTATATTTTTCTCACGATTTTTATTCGCGCGATAATCTAAGTAATTTGCGAATGAAATGCGGCTTAGAGGGCTACGGCATTTATTGGTGTCTTGTAGAGATTATGCACGAAAACGGCGGCAAAATCAAAGAATCTGACATTGACGGAATTGCGTATAACCTACATACCGACGTTGAGAAAATTCAGGAGGTAATCAAGAATTGCGACACGTTTATATCGAAAAAAGGCGTAATCACTTCAAAGCGGGTGCTGGATAACATTGAAAAGCGTGAAAAAATTTCAGCAATTCGCAGAGAGGCGGTAGCGCAACGTTGGAACAAACCCGACGAAAGCGAACTGCCAGAGGTAAAAATAAGCGAGGACGAGGAAAGAGTTACCGCCGCAGAACAGCAGCAAGCAGTCGATTTTTATGTGAATAATTTCGACAAAATGCTCAATCGCTGGCTTGATAGAGCCACTATGGAACAACTCGACGAACATAATGTTTACGATTACAGAAATCTTTTCTGGGGCGTGATAAACGCCGTGAAAGATAAAAAGTATGTGGTTGTAAACGGACAAAAAGTACCTACATATCGGTATTTAGAGGTTTTATGCAGTCATATCAAACAAAACAACGATATAACAAACCTCGATAAGGCGATAGCCGACGTTGAAAGCCGATATGAAAAGGGCTTGATAAGAAACAAAATGCAATATATGATTGCGGCACTCTATAACGCCCGCAATCTCGACACAAAATAGGAGATATTACAAAAAATGAAAAAAGTAGACAGCGTTTTGCAGTTCGCGGATTCTGCAATTATCGGACGAATCAATTACGAAATGAGAAAGGTTCTTGAAAACATTTCTAACCCGAATACGGACGAAAAGACGAGAAAACTCACCATTGAAATGGACTTTACGCCGATAAACTCACGGCGCGAAGTTTCCACAAAAATGACGGTTAAAACAAAATTGCGTCCGACCGACGCGGTTTATGCGCAAATGGCTATGGCAAGACTTTCCGACAATACAATGCGCCTTGTAGAAACAGGCGGCGGGTATATCGACGGACAAGCAGACATATTCGGCGAAGTACACGAAACAAACGTACTCGAAATTCAAAAAACGGAGGAATAAAAAATTATGGAAAGTGTAAATGCAAGCACGGTAAAGGAAATCGAAAGAATCGTAAAAGAAAATCAAGTGCAGCAAATTCAGGTGGGCGACCGCACGTTTGTTTCGAGCGGTGGGCTCACAGAAATAAAACCGTATAAACCAAAGGCGGCACGGCTTAATTTTTCCGACCTTTCGTCTATCGTTCAGATAGTGAAAAGAGAGAAAGAGCGGTTTATTCTACCGCTCTACGTCAATATCGAGAGCGAAACAAGGGTGTCTGTTATAACCTCTATGGATAATGAGAAAGAGCGGGAAATTCCCTATGCGGCAGAAACAACTGGCAGTAAATTCCGTTTTGGCAGTTCTTACGATTATGAAAGTTTTGTAATCGCTATTCGCTCGCTTTTTGAACAGAACGACGACGCAAAAGACTTATTGCAACTCTTAAAGAAATTTGCAAGCGTCGAATCGGTCGAAACGAACGACGACGGCGTTTCTCAGTCGGTTGTCGCAAAATCTGGCGCGACTCTCGCGGAAAATATAAAAGCAGTTCCTATTCGCAAACTTGTGCCGTTCCGCACGTTTATTGAGGCTATGCAGCCAGAATCGGAGTTCTTGTTTAGGGTTAGCCCCGACAGAACGTTCTCGCTTTACGAGGCAGACGGCGGCGCGTGGAAGATAAAGGCGAAGTCGTATATAAGATATTTTCTTGAAAGTAAACTCGAAGAAGAAATCAAGAGCGGCGAGGTCGTAATTTTGGGGTAGGAAACTACCCCTCCCGAAAGGGAAATAAAAAGCAGGAGCAAAACAATGTTAAGGTTAAAATTAGGCGTAGACATTAAACAACTCGAAAAGCACGGTTTTAAGAGTTTTAAGGTTTCAAGAGTGCAGACAAATTATTATTTTGCCTGCCGCGACGATAACGTCATTATCGTAAACAATCTCGCAAGGGAGTTATATTTCGATACAATACGTGATAAAGACACTCGCGTACATAGCGTTGTAAAATTTCAGCCGCGCGGCGTGTTTGTATACGACGCGGTGTGCGAACTCGCCGCCGCTGGGCTTATTGAGAGGGTGTAAGAATGGAAACAACGTTATTTTACGATTCGCCTCGTTCAATCAAAATAGGCGATATTTTCTACGTTATAGACGCGCGTGAAAGAAACGATTTCTCGTCGCCTTGTCGCGTTTGTAATGACAAGAAAAAACTAACGGTAAACGGGATAACTTTTGATTGCCCCGTTTGCGGTGGCTATCGCTCCCGCGAAACGGTTGTCGGCGTGCAACATTTTACCGTTGCAACGGTTAAAGTGTACGCTATCAAACAAGAAGTATCAACCGATTATTGGGCGATACAAAACTATCGTGATTTGTATTTTCAGGTGTTTCGCAAACGCGGACACGGATATGACGGCGACGGCAATAATTTTACTCGCGATTTTACGTCAAACGACATAAAAAACAACCTAAACATACTTCCCGACGAAAAGTTTTTGCAAATATATTCGCAAGACGGATATTTCGCCCGTAATTGCGAGCGTTTTATTTTTGACGATTATAAACTTGCTTGTCGGGCGGCGGAAATCCTAAACGAAAGCGAACTCGCAAGACTCAACAAATACAACGCCGAACACGGTACGTCGTTTGCGCCGATATGGGGGAAAACAAACGATCCGAGAAATTAGGCAATGAAAAAACGAATTAAAAAGGCGTGGCGGTGGCTCAGAAAGCACGTTATAAACAAAGAAATGCTGCTTTGGTTTGTTATAGCGGAAATTATATTTTGGCTGCCGTGCATTGTTACAGGCTTTCTGGCGATATTCGTAAATAGTTGGTGGTGGACGGCGTTCGGCGCGGTCATTGCTTTCTGGGCTGCACCGTTTACGCCTGCAATGCCACTGCAATTTGCCTTAGCCATAGGACTTAAAAAGTTATATCACAAAATCAAAAATCGGAGGAACAAATGACAATAGCAGGAAAGAAAAAAGAACTAATAAGCCACATAATGTGGAAATTACGTTACGAAACGACAGAGAAACGCGCGGAAGTTTTGAAGTATGTCAAAAAATTATCGTGGGCAAATTTGCAAGCGTATGCAATAAGAAACGATTTTATAGACTGAGGAGCGCGAAATGATTGCGACAGATAGAGAAATAGAGGAAATACAATATCAAGCCGTAAAAGAGTTTGCGGAAAAGGTTAAGTCATTATATATGCAATACGAAGAAGTTTGTCCGCAAATGTTTTGCGAAGATATTGACGAATTATTAAAGGAGTATGAATGACAAAAGCACAGTGGAAAGCGATATATGACTATTGCGAAGATAACTGTTATGTAAACCCTTATGAACTCTTAAAAGAGTTAAAAGAACTCGGCGCAGTTGATAGGCAAACAGAGGTCGATGAGATAGGCGACTATGCAGACGATAGTTACGACGGAATGAAAGAATTTTTAACGGAGGCATTAGGATAATGAGAACAATTTTAATGTCAATTAAGGCAAGACACAACCGAAATATCGAAAGCGGACTTAAAACGTCGGAATTAAGGCTGAAACCGCCGACGTGTGAATTACCGTTTAAGGTTCTGACTTATGAAAGTGGTTTCGACGGTCGGCACAAAGTAGTAAACGCGTGGATATGCGACAATATCACAGAGTGGCGTATTTGTGTGGGTATACCCGCTCATTTGCCCAAAGCGGCTTGCGTTTCCGCAGAAGAAATACGGGAATATAGCGGCAAAAACTGTAAAAACATTTCCGAAATGCACATAACGAACCTTAAAATTTACGACAAACCGAAAGAGTTGAGTGAGTTCATAAAACGTTGTAATTGCAAAGGACATTGTTTTATGTGCGAAAGAGAAATCGTAAAACAAGATAAATCAAAACAAATGTGTGTTTGCTATGAAAAAGCAATGCGCCCGCCGCAAAGTTGGTGTTATGTGGAGGAATTATGCAAAGCACAGAATTAGCCTTGCGCCCGTCATATTGGGCAAGCGTATCGGGCGGAAAAGACAGTTTATTTATGCTCAATCTCATCCTACATAACCTTGACAAATACCCGCTTGACGGCGTTGTGCATTTTGAACTTGAAATTGATTATCCGTTCATAAAAAACGTAATTGATTATATGCAGTCGGAGTGCGAACGGTTCGGCATAAGGTTTGTAAGAATAAAGCCCACGAAAACGTGGGGCGAACTTTACGAAAGATACGGCTTTCCGACAAGGGTCGCGCGGTGGTGCAACTCGAAATACAAACTTACGGCAAAAAATCAGTTGCAAGAATTTATGAAAAAACAAGGCTTTTATACTGTTTTTTATATCGGCTATTGCGTCGACGAAGAAAAACGTTTTGCAAGGCGGGTAGATTTGCAAAAAGTTGAACGTTACCCTCTTGTTGAAAAAGGTGTAAGCGAAGATACAATCTGGGCGTGGGCAAAAACGCAACCGATATTTAACCACTATTATCAAACGCAAAAGCGTTGCGGGTGTATGTATTGCCCTATGGCAAGTTTTATAAATTTCGCGTACCTTTACAAGTACTATCCCGAAAATTTTGCCTTTATGATAGACAAAATGAAAGAAACGGAAACCGTTCGGGAAAAAGAACTCGGCAGACCGTTTTCCTGCGTTTCGTCTACGCCGAAATACAACGCCGAATACCTTGAAAGAGTTGTAAAAACAAAATGGTTGAAAAAGTTAGAGGAATTAGAAAATGCTTATAAAAATGGACTACAACGAATTGCTGAATAAGGTCAGCAAGGCTCTGCACAGCAGCAAGTCGAGATACGTTAAAGAGTGGGGCAACAGTATTGCCGTCGGCTTTGAAATTCTCAATTCGTATCTGAGAAGAATTGCGCAGCGCGCTATTGAAACGCAAGACGCGGCTCTGCTCGAAGATTTAGCGAATTTAGGACTGGTAACGGAAATAGAGGACGGGGAGGACGAAAAATGAGCGACTGGGTAGGAAACGGAAACTCGATTTATAAAACGTTGGGTGCGAGCAATCACACCGACAAAGAGCGAGAAAAAGACGATTACTATGCAACCGATCCGATAGCGATAGATAAATTGCTTACGGTAGAACGCCCGAATGAAAACGTTTGGGAATGTGCTTGCGGCGCAGGGCATTTGTCCGAACGGCTCAAAGAACACGGCTATAACGTTCTTTCGACGGATATTATCGACAGAGGCTATTCCTATACATACAAATTATTAGACTTTTTGAGCGTTGCGCCTAATGCGCTGCAAGACTGGGTGGATATGGATATAATCACTAACCCGCCATACAAATTTGCGAAAGAATTTGTATTGAAAGCGTTAGATATATTGCATTTCGGCTGCCGTTGTTATATGTTCCTGAAATTGACGTTTTTAGAGGGAAAGACGCGGTATAACGAACTGTTTAAGAAATTCCCGCCGAAAAGTATTTACGTCTTTTCTGAGCGCGTTTTATGCGCTAAAAACGCCTGTTTCGACGAAATGAAAGCAGGCGGCGGCTCTGCGGTCGCTTACGCGTGGTTTGTCTGGCAAAAGGGCTTTCGTGGCGTTACGGAGGTGTTGTGGATATGAAAAGGATAGTCGCGGCACTTATTGTTGTAATTATGTGCTTTATGCTGTCGGCGTGTTCGTTTCCGACATACAAAACGCCGCTTATGTGGTGCGTGCTCGACGTGCTGCATAACGAGCCGTATGCAGACGGCGAGGCGGTAGACGGCTGGCAATACGAAAAGTTGAATTTAACATACAAAGAAAATGAATACTACAACGAGTATTGTTACATTATTGCGGTTTCTTACATAAACGACGACGGTGATATACAATTCGATTATTGGTATTGCCTTATCGCGACAGGGCGGCGTTGTATTCATAACGCGCTTGATTATTTCAGGGATAAATATAGCGACGACGCACTTATTTGCCCCGATTGCGTCGCCATAATTGATTGCGACTGGTTTAAGTCGGAAATCTCAGAGGGTTAAGTAGATATAAACGGTATAAACCCGTTATATATAAATAATTATTTTTTAGGAGGACATTAAAATGTCAAAGAACAAAGTAACTCAGGAACAGATTGCAAAACTTATCTCGGAGGCGAAAATCGACGTCGCCACCGTTCAGGAAAAATGTACCGTCGTAACGATAACGCTTAAAAGCGGCTTTATTCTTTCGGAATCGAGTGCTTGCGTCGATAAAGCGAATTACGACGAAAGACTCGGCGCGCGCTGCTGTATGGAGCGTATCGAAAAGAAACTCTGGGAATTAGAGGGGTATGCGCTGCAAAAGGAACTTGCGGAATGTGAGCAGTCGTGCGAGGAAGCAAGAGAAAAGACGGCAAAGGAACGCGTCGAAGAAGAGAAAGCCGAAGTGGTTGCAAGGGCGCAGAAACTGGCTCAATTCTTACAATCGAAGAGCAGCGACAAACTTAACGACGGCGAAAGATATTTGTTGCAACTGCAATTACAGAAAATGTGCGAATATGCGGATATTCTCGCGGCAAGGCTCGGCGTATGGAGAGAGATTTAATCAATGAATAAGGTTATTTTAATCGGCAATCTTACGCGTGATCCAGATAGCGGTGAAACGCAGAGCGGAATTTCTTTCTGTAATTTTTCGATAGCCGTTAATCGTCCTTACGCCGACAGTAACGGCGAACGTCAAACCGACTTTTTCAACATAAAGACGTGGCGCGGACAAGCAGACAACTGCACGAAATATCTGAGAAAAGGCAGCAAGGTCGGCGTTGTCGGTAGCCTGCAAACGCGGACTTATGAGGATAACGACGGCAACAAGCGCAACGCAACCGAAATCGTTGCAAGCGAGGTGGAGTTCTTATCTTCCGCGAATAAGAGCGAGGATAGCGGCGAAACAACCAGAGCGCAGCGCAGCCGTCCCGAACTCGAACCGATAGACGACGGCGATTTACCGTTTTAATTAAAGGCAGTCAATAAGAATGGAGGCAACTATGCAAAGTGCAGCGACAAGCAGACGAATAGGCAGACCGAAACAGTTTTATAAATATGAATTGCCGCAAGGGGTAATAAAAGTCGTAAGGGCGCAATGCGCCGATTACGACCGTAAAGCCCTTGCTATTCGCGAGGGAAACATTGCCGCCGAAACATTGCAAGAGTACATAAAAACGAATGAGGCAATCGACAAGGCTCTTTTTGAAATCGAGGAGGGCTGCCGCGCCGACTTTCTTATTGATATTGCCGATAACAGGGGTTACGACCGTAGTCAGATACAGTTCTATATGTCGCACAACGCTTACTACAACAGAAAGCGAAAAGCGATATTTGAAATAGCCCTTTATTTGCTGTTGATATAAAAAAGCAAGCCTATCTACTAAGTAAATATAACTACATATAGAGAAATATGTTATAAATATATAAGAGTAAGTAAGTTATATCTACCTAAGAGAAAGACGGTAAATATTTTTCGGGTACTATTTCAAGTAAAAACTATGCTATACTTTACATAGTGCCAATACCCTTAGAGGTTAGAGCCCTGCTCCTAATAGTCGGAGTGGGGCTTATTTTGTTTTAACGAGGTAATTTACAAAATGAGCGATAAAAAAACCACTACAACTAAAAAGAAGAAGAGTAACAGCGGACAGTTTAAGAAAGGTAACTCCGTCGGTTCTGAAACACGTTTCAAAAAGGAAAACAAGGCAGCGGATAAGTACAGCGAAGAATACTGCGATTTACTTTTACAGTTTTTTGCCGTTCCTGAGCCTACCGTCATTTACGAGGAATTTTACGACAAGGACGGCAACCTTACGAGAAAAACCCCGAAAATGATTATGCCGCCAAAATATCCGACGTTTGAATTGTTTGCTGCAAAGATAGGCGTAGTAATGAGTACGTTGACGAACTGGCGCGCTAAGTACCCCCGTTTTGATACCGCGTATGTGCGGGCAAAGGAAATGCAACTCGGTATAGCGAAACTCAACGGCATAACGAAACAGTATGACAGCAATTTCGCAAAGTTTATCCTTGTCAACGACCACGATATGGTTGACAAGTCCGCGCTTGAACAGACGCAAGAAAAACCGTTCGAGGTAAATATCAATGTCGTCAAGAAACCGCAATAAGTCCGAAAACAATTCCATAAACTTAGAGATTACGGAAAAGCAGCAGGAATTTATTGAGGCAGAGGCGACCGAGGTGTTGTTTGGCGGCGCGGCGGGCGGCGGCAAAAGTTACGGGCAAGTTATCGACGCTATGCTGTACGCATTGAAATATCCGAAAAGCAAGCAAATTATATTCAGAAAGACCTATCCTGAGTTGGAGCGTTCTATTCTGCGTACAATGCTTGCGGTCTATCCGAGAGGGAAATATTCCTATAATCAAACGGCGCACACGTTCACATTTATCAATGGCAGCATAATCGACTGCGGGTATCTTCAAAACGAAACCGACGTGTACAATTATCAATCGGCAGAGTACGACGTTATCCGCTTTGACGAATTGACGCATTTCACGAACTTCACTTACACA
>CAVLAV010000046.1:0-9754 GCA_963660735.1 bacterium | reverse complement strand
ATAGTGAAATTCTTCGCTCCAATTCTGGTCGGCAAGAGAAAATTCCGCCTCAACGGGAGTTTCGACCTCATAAGGCATATAATTGAAAACGAAAACGGGATATTCGCCGCTTTTTGCAGACGGCTCGCCCATAACGAGATATAAAAACGCACCCGAACGATAGTCTTTTATTATTTTTTTACTCATATCGAGTAATTCGAGTCCGTCCGTTTCTCCGTCCTTTATGGTCGTACCGGGCAAAATATCGTGAAACTGCGCAAGTAGAAGTTTCTTTTGCGCGATTTTCCATTCGCTCAAATCGGGATTGAACCCCGCCATTTTCGCAACGGAAAGCATTTTTTCGGTAGCGTAAAACAGATTTTCCGCTTCTCTGTGCGACTTTTTTAACTTTGCCATAGACGAATAACACCCCGGCATACACGGAGTGAGCGACGTTTTTACTTCACCGTCGGCTTTAATATCGTCGGCAAAAAGATTTTCTGGCGTGGAATGTATCATTTCAAGTCCGTTTGCCGCAAGTTTTTCTTTTAGTTCGGCAATATCTTTCAAATCTTTACGCGACGGTCCGCCACCGTGATTGCCTACGCCCCAAAGAACGTAATCGACATCGTCCACGTTCGTTTTTCCCTGCGATTCCGAACCGAGCATACCGCCGGAATTTCCGTTGATATAATCCTCAATCTTATCCGTGGCGTGTCCCAGAAGCGAGTTATACGAAGCGCTGTTCGATACTATTATATCACTTCCGTCAGGCGAAATCCACTTGAAAAAGCGCGAAGGAAATTTAAATTGCCATTGAGCGTTGGGGCGACATACGAGCATACCTTTATAGCCGCATTTTTTAAGTATTTGCACGAGTCCTACGCTATAACCGAAAGAATCGTAATTCGTTGCCACCGTAGGACAAACCCCGAATTTTTCGTTAAAATATTCGCGCCCGACCTCGATTTGCCTTACGAAACTTTCGCCACTCGGCAATAAACAGTCGGGTTGAAGATACCAACCGCCCGTAACCACCCATTTGCCTTGTCTGACGAGTTTTTGAATACGCGCAAATAAAGACGGAGCCTTCTTTTCTATTTCTTCGTACAACAGCGATTCGCCGTGGCAAAATATATAATCGAATTCATCGGCCAAATCGGCTGCGCTTTTAAAAGTCGCGATTGCGGCAGAGATTCCCTCGTCCCACGTCCATTGCCATATAGGGTCGATATGTGCGTTGCAGATAAGATGTAATTTTTTCATAGTAATAGTGTTCGGTAATTTTTTATTTTTGCAGAATAAGCGTTTTCCGTTTTCGGAAAAACGCTTATTCTCTCTAAGGTAATCTGACACCCCGATAATTAATGGTTCAACCACCTATTCGGACTTGCGGTTATTACCATTCGTGTCACTGTTTTACAAATTCATTGTTCGCGTTAAACCCGTAGGTAACGTCTTTCTCAAGGTTAATAACACCGCTCGGACTATGCCAGTTAAGAAGTTGTCCGTCGGCACGCTTTGCAAGAAGCGTAACCGAGAAATTTCCCCACGCAAACGGGCCGTCTGTCACGGTTTCACTGTACACCGGGTTGTCTGCAGTACCCTCATTAATGTACACCTTTGTATAAAGGTCTATTCTGATCTTACCGTCATTCGCGCTAACGACAACAGGAGCAAACAATTTATTTGCCGCGCCCTCATTTGCAAAACCTTTATATTTCGCAGTCGTTTCATTTTCACAACGATAATCCCAAGCGGTTTTAGAAACCCCGTTCACCGTTATAACAATATATTGCATAAGCGTAGTATTTGCAATTTCATGATCGCTATAATTCATATCCCAAGTTGCACCGTTAACGTAATTCCAACCAATGCCACCCGTAGCATAATAGTTCTTCCCTTTCTCAGGAAGAAATGCATCAGCAACGCCGTCCATACTTATTTCAACTCTCACGGCGCCGAGACCGTAAAGTTCGGTGTAATCGATCGCGGTCATCGTTATAACGTTCTTTTGTTTTTCGGGAACGGTAACGAAAACCAATTCGCCGTCGCCGTTAATCTTCCACATTTCAGAATCAAAACCTTCGGGAAGAGTTTTTACAACCTCTTTAAAATCCGACCACGTGGAGTATAAACCTTCGGTATACTTTAAAGGTTCTTCGTCTATCCATTGTTTATCATCGCCTTCACCATCGATATGTCCCGTACCACGAATCATTTTCGTCGCATAAGCGTTTATCGCGTAAGTATTTTGGTAATTCTTTTCCGCATTACACCGTCCCTCCGAAGTCAAAGCTCCGACGGGGCGACCGAATCCCGTAGCAGTTCTGTTAGTATCGTCAACCTCATAACAATATACAACCACATTTTTATACGAGACGTTTTCTTCACTCCAAAGCGCTACGGTTGCACCCCAGTTAAAGTTTGCGCTGCAAGAAATATAAACGTTTTCAAAAGCAACGTTAGCGACCGTCATAAATAACCCGCCGGCACTCGCGTATCTCGCCTGGAATCTATCAAACGCTATATTTTTTATTATAGAATTCTTACCTACGGAATTTTTTCCGACTTGAGCGGCAAAAGCACCTCGATTGCCTTGTGAAGACAAATTGATTACGGAATAACCGTCACCGTCAAGCGAGAACGACGTGATAATGTCATCTCCCGTGCAGTCGCTTGGGTTGTTTACCGTCGTAATCTTTCCGTTTTCCATATCAACGTTATTCGTAAGTTTTGCATACACGTAATTCTCGGCACTCAACGAATTGGCAAAAGCCGTAAATTCCGCTTTATCGCCGATAAGATAATCATAAACAACAACCGTAAACGATAATTCATAAGTCGTATCGGCGGAATCAACAACCATGACAAGGTCAAGCTCGTCTTCACTTGCAATAACGCCCGTCAAACCCACGATAATGTTACCATCTTCAATTTTTCCGGAATATTTCTCATCGCCAAGTTCAACACTCTGTACCGATACCACATCAATTTCGGGTACGTATATCATGCCGCGGTTAATACCCAGCGACAAAACTTCATCATTAACGATTTTCTTAGTAGGATACAATACGGTTATTTCCGCAGTCTTCGATTCGGTCGTTCCGAGAGCCGAAGTGTAAGATACCGTAATTTCGGCATTACCCTTTTTACTCTGTGCAACGAGTTTTCCGTCTATAAACTTGACCATATCTTCGTCAGACGAAACAACCGAGACCTGAGGATCGGTAATGGATGTACCGTTTACTTTTACTTCCACGTTTAAATCCGTTTGGGTTACAAGCGGGTTTTCAGCGTCAAACCCCACCGACGTATACAATGTCGAAACCGCAACGCTTGCAGTAACTTCAACGTTTTCAATTACGCTTATCTCTACTGTATCGGTCCCGAGTGTAACGCCTTTAAATTCGCCTGTTATAGTAACAACGGCTTTGCCCAAACCCACGCCGGCGACGTTGCCGTTTGCGTCTACGGTTGCAACGTTTGCAGCGGACGTCGTAAACTTAAAAGTTGCGCCTTCTATTTCTTCTTCGCCGTAAAACGCCTGAACTTCGAGTTTTGCCGTTCCGTCGATAGTTACGTTAACTTTCTTGTTAAGCGCGACGACAGACAATTGATCTTCGTTCGGCGCGGTAACGGTTACCTCGCAAACGGCGTTTTTACCTTCAACCGCAGCGGTTACGTTTGCCTTTCCTACCTTAACGGGAGTTACGACTCCGCTTTCGGCGTCCACCGTAAGTATTGTCGTATCCGAAGAAGCGTAAGAAACGGCTTCTTTGGAATTCGTCGTTGCGGTAAGTTTTGCGGTTTTGAAAATGCTTAGATTAAGCGTAGCGGGCAATTCCAAAGTAATTTCCGTTTTAGGTTCGTCGGATTGACTTTGAGAATCTTTGCCGCCCGAACCGCAACCGACGATAAACGTCAGCGACGCAAGCGTAAAGGCAAAAGCCAGGATTGCCAAAAGGCGAGTGAGTTTGTTGTGTTTTTTCATACTATTTCCTCCTAAATATGAATTTATATATCAATCTCTATTGAGATTTGATTCACCAATCTCTTATTAAAATTTCTATATCCTTGCTCTCCGCAAGTTTAGTAACGCCGAGTCTTCTGCAATCGGCGGCAAAACTCTTTTGAGCGGAAGTCAACTCGGACGCACTGTAATACGACGAATAGAACTCCAACGACATATATCTGGGCATAAGAGTTTCCAAATCTATACGGTTTATCATTACCGCATATTTTTCGGGATCGGTAGTTTTAAGCGACTCTATTTCCTTTTTAGCCTCTTCCGTATAAGCAAGCCACCTGTCCAAAAGCGGTTTACTCCAATAATCGGCATTATCCCAGTTTGCGTGCGAAGTACCGGTCAAACCTACTACGCCGTCCTCGTCGAGTCCTTTAAGCCACACCCTCATCTCATCGTAAAACTTTCTCATTGCGCCGTCTTTTTTGCCGAAATAATTTTCGAAAAATCCGTCTACGAGATCGTTGTAGTTACGATTCACGTTCCAACTCCAGGCGGAATTGAGGTATGCTTTCAACGTTGAAAATCCAAGCGGAGCCTTAGTATCGTACTGTGCGTTATCGAATATCCAAAGAGCGCCCGATTCAATCCATCTCTTATATTGATTCTGGTTCGTCGAATAAGTATCGTAAGGCATAAAATAATTATAGAACATCGACGAATAACTCCATACCGAAACGTGATTAGCGCAAGCCTCCCACCCTTCGAGTTGATCGCGGGTCTTTTCGTTGATCTCGTCCTCTACGTTATGATTGAACGACATAGAGTATATAGGTGCAAACAATAAACAAACGTTATCGCGAAGTTTCACGCTGTCGTCCTTCGCCTGCCATTTGCCGTCGACTTTGACCGCCGGAGGCGTTTCCGTAGAAGTATAAGCAAACATTACGACGGTTATTTTTCTTTCGGGCGCTTCGGTTTTTCTCCACGCCTCGATTTTATCCGCGACTTCATTTGTAAACTTAACGCAATTTGCCGCGTCGGTACTGTACTCCACTTTCATTGCCTTACACGTGTCGCACTCGCACCAATAACTGCTATCCATTTGGGTAAGCGTTATTATTTCGCCGTCGGGTCTTTCCTTTATTACGTTAATCATCACGCGAGAAAGTTCTTCTATCAACGCCTTGCGTTCTTCGTTATCACCTCGCGCCGTATAACAAAGTTGCGTACCGTCCAACGAATACCACTTAGGATGATCCTTTTGATAGCGGCTCGGCGGAAGATAATTAAGCGTGTTATGCACGTACGAAATACCCGTACTCGTCATGTACACTTCGTTTATAGTTTCCATACGCAGTTTGTGCGCCGCATCGGAATCGTTGTGCATAGGAAGATAACTCGATATAGCGTGATCGAAATCGGGATTTTCAAACACTTCGAAAATCGGCAACTTCTTTTCGGTTACGTTTTTATCCAGATAATAACATTCGTTGCCAAACGAATCCTGATAATAATACTCGTAACCGAACAGTCCGTTTAACAGTCCGTAAACTCCGAACAAAGTACCCAAGTCTCTGCCGCCGACGACGAAAATCGAATTACCCACCGTTTTAATTATATAACCGTTGGTTTTTACGGTGGCGGGTTTTACAACCCCCGCCTGCTTTGAATACTCGTTTTCGCCGAGCGAAATATATTTCGCGTCCGCAGTATACGCCACGTCGTCGCTTTTAACAACCGAAAGCGTTACGCCCGTAGCCTCCTTGAAAAATCTTATCAATTCAAGCGAAGCGGTTTCAACTTTTGCGCCCGCGTTTGTATCGAGCAAAATTTTCCATTCGCAACCGCCGTTTTTTACAAAATCGGTTTGAGAATAAGTTACGGATATTTCGTGCGTACCGCCGACGTATTCCCCGGTAGGAATATAATCGTCGTTTTTCACTTCGTCGGACGACGAATTGCCGCCGCCTTTGCAACCTTTACCCTTGCAGCCGATAAACGCAGCCACGGTTAAAACCGTTGCCAAAAGTAAACAAATCGTTTTTTTGATATTTTTCATATTCGCAACTCCTTTACGCAACGGCGTCCACGAGGTATTCGACGCAAGTTAAGTTACCGAATCCGTCGACGCACCAGTAGTAAATTTTATATTTACCGACGTTTTTGCAAGTAAACGCACCGTTGTTGATTACCACGAACTGCCCTTGCTCGGTCATAACGTAAATTTTTACCTCTATATCTCCGTCCAGGTCGTCGGTAGCGGAAGCCGTCGGCAATACGAATTTCTCACCGACTTTGACCTGCGACGGCATCTCATTCGAAAGCGTTATTTCAGGGACTACGTCATTTACAACCTCTATTATATACGCAAGCCCTGCCGAGTTGCCGCTTAAATCTTTTGCCGAAAAATTGACTTTATAAGAGCCGTATTTAGTAACCGTTATATCGTAATCCTTGTCGCCGCTCGCGCCGCTTAACAAAGTGCCGTCGTTTGCCGTAACTAAATTTCCGTCAGGATCGAACACGCTCAAAGTCGTACCAAGCCCCGGATCTATCGCGTCTACCGCAATCGCCTTAGCGATAGTTACAACCGAGCCTATTGCCTTTGCCCCGCCGTAATCTTTAGCGCAAAATACCACGGGACTTGCAAATTCTCCGAAAGAAAGTTCTCCGAGCATCTGGTTCGATATCTGTTTTAAAGAAATTTTCGTTCCGCCCGTAACTCCGCCGATAACTATCGACGCGGTAACTTTACCGCTCGGGAAACCCGCAAATTCCTCACCTGCAATCGTTTTTTCGATTTTAGCGTTAATTTTAACGTTTTCAGAAAAAGCGGCTGTCTTTTCGGATTGATTATATTTAAACTTTATAACGTCGAGCGAATGAAGATTTTCGCCAAGAGTATAAGCCTTACCGCCGTTGATGCAAAACAAGGTTTTGCCCGATTCGTAAGTATAGGTAAAGTTTACGCTTATAGCAGAGTTTTCGGCGTCGGAAAGTACCAGCGTTACCGTTTTAAACGAGATAAATCTCGTATCTCCGCTGAACGAAAAACTAAATCCGTCAGCGGCAACGGCGTTGATATAATCAATTGTCGCGTCGTCGTCCGTCCTTACGGTCAAATCGGTTTCCCCTACCGTGAATTCCGCTTTACCGCTTTCCACATAGAACAGTTTATCTGCCTGAATCTCGCCCTGCGCGTTTCTTACGGCAATTACAGGAACGACGAATTCTTTTTGCGAATGATTTCCGTTAAGTTCGGCGTCGTAAGTTATTTTTACCGAAGAAACGTCTGTCGCGGGCGTAAATTTTCCCGTCGGCAATACTCTTTCGCCATTTTTATCCGTAGCGTATATTTTTGTTTTAATTTTATTTTTACTGCCGTCGGTATAGTTATAAGCATACGCGCTCGGCAAAGAGTACGTTCTTCCGCCGATAAAATACTTAGGCACGTTTATTTCGTCTACGAAAATCGGCGAAACTCCCTCCGAAACGGAAACCGTAAACGACGTTCTTGCAGTTCTTTCAACCATATCCGTCGCCTCGAACACGAATTCGTATTTACCCGCAACGGGAAACCTATATTCACTTTTTTCGATTTCTATTTCGTCGTTGTCGATTTTAATATATTTCCTTATATTAACCTCGCCTATCGTATTGCTTACGGTTACTTCGGGAATTTCGATTACGTTACCCGCCACGTATCCGTCTGTTTTAACGTCGCCGTAACCTATCGTTATAGGCGACGGCTCGTCGGCAGCCGTAATTTTTATAGATTTATCCACAATAGTTCCGCGTCCGTCGTCCGCAGTGTAAACTATATAATAATCGCCTTTTTCGGCACACGTAAACCTTCCGTTTTTAATTTCGATTTCTTTACCGTCGGGGGTTCCGTAGTAAGCCTTAGCGGAAACTTTCAACTCTCCATAATACGGGCTTACGCTTTTTGCCTCAAACACGGGATAAGATTTACCGACTACCGCGTTTGGCAAATTCTTTTCATCAAAACCGAGGGTGTCGATGGTTATGGTATGCGGTTTTCTATCTGTAGACACATCCGCCACGTTTTGCCCGTCAATTTCGGTAAGCACGAAATTAAATGCGCTTTCTCTATACTTCAAACCTTTTATCGAAAGGAAACATTCACCCGTAGTAAACCCTTCCCACGGTTCGGAGAACATTTCTTCATCGTCAAGGTCAACCACAGGTTTACCCATATCCCAATACTCGTTGTGTACGTGGGTAAAAATTTGCTTAGTCGCGTCGTCATAATAAACCGACATCACGTTTTTTGCAACGGTATTTACCTGCTCGTAAGCCTGACTACCTCCGCCTATACCGGCAAAATCAAGGAAAATTATCGCGCCTTGCCCCTCATCTACACGAATTACGCCGCCCCAATAAATATCCTTGGCGGCAAGCGCGCCGTTCGCTCCTGTGCGCAGATAACCCACGCCGTTTATAAGTCCCGGGCCCCTGTAATAATCTGTAGGGTGCGTATCGGACGCGCAAACGACGTTTATAGTAACGTAGTTATTCTTATCGTAAGCGTCGGTAAGCGTTACCTCAAATGCGCCGACCTCTACTTTGCCTATCGTTTCCGGCGTTATGGCAAACTCAAAAAGAGCCGTGTCTTTCGTTTTATCGGTCAGATCGATAACTTTCGTATAATTGAAAGTATCGCCCTGCGCCAAAGAAACTTTCACGCCCGTAACGCTGCCGTCGCCCACGACGGGCTTGCCGCGCGCGTCAACAACGGTCGGATTTTGGTGTTCGGATGCGACATAAGTCGCATTCTTTTCGACCTTCGATTTAGTTCCGGATACGGTAAACAACTCGAATGCGGACTTTTCAGAAGTCCTCGCAAACGCGCCCGAAAAACCGAAACTTGCGCATACCGATAAAAGTAGCAAGGCTACTAAAACTGATATGCACCGTAAACGTGTATTTTTCATCATCTTTGTCCTCCCAGACGTTTTTTATTTATTAGTGTACGGCTCGGAATTACTCCTTCAAGCCGCCCATCGACAAATTGCCCATTAAACGCTTATGCAACAATAAAAACAATATCAACATAGGTATGAGCATCATTACGCACCCCGCAGTAGCAGACGGCACGTTTTTAATAACGTCCGCCACGGAACTTTCAAGGCACAGCCAATATAAACCAAACGCCAGAGTCGGAACGTTAGGCATATAGAGCATCGGAGTGGTGTAATCGTTCCAGTACGCAACGAACAGTAACAGCGCAATCGTAATGAACGTATTTTTTACCAGAGGAAAAGTTATCCGCATCATAACGGTGAAATTGCCCGCGCCGTCTATACGTGCTGCCTCGGAATAATCCTTGGGAAAAGCCGCAAGTTGTGCGTAAAACACGAGGAAATAAACGCCCAAAAAATTTGCCTTCATAACGTACATGCCGAGTATGCTGTCGTCAAGATTAAGCGTTTTTGCAACGTATAACCCGGAAGCCGTAGTCCCGACGGTAGGCAAAATCATAGTGAACACGACGATCCAATAAAAAATTTTGCAGCCCCGATATTTAAATCTCGAAGAGATATACGAAACGAGATATTGTATAAACGCCTGTATCACAGCCGAACCGAACGCATACAAAAATCCGTTTAAAAACATTTCCTCTATAGGAACGTACCTCGTTCCGCCGGACTTTTTAGATACTTTTATAAAAAAGTACTTAAAGACGTTAGTATAATTAGAAAACTGCGGAGCGAATTTAGGATTAGGTCCGTACATTCCGGGCAAGCCGAATCTATTGAAGTCGAGTTCGAGGTCGCTTTTAAG
>CAVLAV010000045.1:0-9775 GCA_963660735.1 bacterium | reverse complement strand
GTGTAACGCCTTCCATCGGACTTATTACGCCGTGCAAAACGTGGTAAACGCCCTTAAATTCCCTTGCTTTTTCCATAGCAAGCACGTCTTTTGGTTCTTTTACCACGCAAATTACCGAGTGATCGCGGTTTGCGCAAATATCGCAAACTTCCTTATCGGTAAAGTCGCCGCAAATTTTGCAGTAACGGACTTTGCGCTTTGCGTCCAAAAGACACTCGGCAAATTCCTCGACTTCTTCCTCGGTCATATTTATTATTTTATACGCGTACCGTTGCGCGGTTTTAGTGCCTACGCCCGGCAAGCGGGTAAACTTGTTTATGAGTTTACCGATAGGTTCGATAAACGCGCTCATTTGTTAAATCATACCGCCCGCGCCGCCGAACGCGCCGAGTTTTTCGTCGTGCATTTGGTCGGCTTTTTCATAAGCGGTGTTGAGCGCCGCCATAATGAGGTCTTCGAGCATTTCTATATCGTCGGTATCGACCGCCGCGGGGTCTATGCTAACAGACGAAACGACCTTTTTGCCGTTTACCACGACTTTAACCGCGCCGCCGCCCGAAACGCCCTCTATTTCCGCCTCTTCGAGTTCCTCTTGCGCCTTTGCCATTTGCTCCTGCATTTTTTGCGCTTGTTTCATAAGTTGTTGCATTTGATTTCCGCCGCCGAAGCCGCCGAAACCGCCTTTGAATCCTGCCATAAATTACTCCTTTATCAATCCTTTATTTCGAGCGTCGCCGCGCCGAAAGTTTTTTTGATTTGTTCTACGCCGCTTTCAAACGCGTTTGCGCCGTCGTCCTGCTTTTTAAGCGAAACTTCCACGTCGTAGTCGCCCACCGCTTTTACCGTAGCGATAAGCGTTTGTAAGTTTTGTTCCTTGATAACCGCGTTATAGCCCGATTCCTCGGTAGCGATTACTTTAAGCGTTCTGCCCGAAAGTTGAGCCTCCATTTCCTGACACGCCACCCACAAAACTATGTTTCTGTCGGCGCGCAGTTTTCTTACCACCGTACCCCAGATTCTACCCGCGCTCATACCGCCCGCAGGTGCGGAAGGTTTTACTTCGGCGGATTTTCCGTCCGTAAACGAACTTTGCGTTACGGGCGCGCTTTCCGCTCTTTGCGTGAGTACGCTTTGCGGCGCGGGTTTGCTTTCCGCGCGCTTGGTAAATACGGGCGCGACGGGCGCAACTTCTTCCTCGGGGGGAGGGAGCGGCACGCCGAAATCGTCGTCCCACGAAGGTTGCGGCTCGGGTTGCGGTTTGACCGCCGCCCTGCTTACTTCGGGTCGTTCAGGTTCTTCCGCATTTAAAAATACGGGCTTGGCGGGATTGAAATTACCTTCCGCAAGGCGTTTTTCAAGCGCGGATATGCGCGACAAAAGCGCGTCTATATTATAATCCGCCGACGGCATAGAGGCTTTTATGCAAGCCGTTTCAAACACCGCGCGCGGCGAACTGCCGTAGCGAAGATTGCCTTCCGCGTCCGCGAAAATCTCTATAATGCGAAGCAGTCCGTTTTCGTCGATTTTTTCGGCGAGTTTAACGAGTTTATCGGTTTTATCGTCGGGCAAAGCGAGAATTTTGCGATAGTCCGAGCAAGTTTTGCAAACGATGACCTCTCTCAAAGCCGAAACCACATCTTTACAAAGCACGCCCACGCTCTTGCCCGAGTCGGCGAGTTCCTCTACGGTTTTTACCACGCCGCCCGTATTACCCGCGAAAATATCGCCTATAAGCGAAAGAATTTTTTCGCCGTCGGTCGCGCCGAGCACTTCTAAAACGTCGGAATAAGTGAGTTTGCCCTCTCTGTAAGATACGCAGATGTCGGCTACGGAAAGCGCGTCCCTTATACTGCCCGCGCCCGCGCGGGCGATTTCCTGCACGGCGGCAGGCTCGAAATCCTTGCCTATTTCGCGATAGATTTTGGCTATGTGTTCGGCAATCTGCGCCGTGGGAATAAGCCTGAAATCGAAACGCATACACCGCGACAAAATAGTAGAGGGCAACTTATGCACCTCGGTCGTGGCGAGAATGAACACCGCGTGTTTGGGCGGTTCTTCAAGCGTTTTTAAAAGCGCGTTGAAAGCCTCGGTAGTGAGCATATGCACTTCGTCGATAACGTATACCTTATACCTGCCGCTTACGGGCGGATATTGTATTTTATCGCGGATTTCGCGCACGTTTTCGACTTTGTTGTTGGAAGCGGCGTCCATTTCGACTATATCGAGGTTTGCGCCGTCCGCAAGAGCCTTACACACTTCGCACTTGCCGCACGGCGAGCCGTTTACGGGCGAAAGACAGTTTATCGCCCTTGCGAAAATTTTCGCCGCGGAAGTTTTACCCGTACCGCGCGCGCCGCAAAACAAATAGGCGTGCCCAACTTTATCGGTTTTTATTTGGTTGACGAGCGTTCTTACCACGTGGTCTTGTCCCACGAGCGAATCGAAACCGCTCGGTCTGAATCTTCTGTATAGCGCGAGATATGCCATTTATTTTTCCACGCTTTCCTTTTTAATTATTTTTTTTCTTATCCTTTGCAAGGCGTTATCGACTTTTTTAACGTCGCCGTTTATTTCGTTGGCAATTTCGGCGTAAGATAAACCTTTTAAATACAAATCGAGTATATTTTTTTCGTTTGCGGAAAGTCCGCGCGACAAACGAGCCTTAAATTCGCGTTCCCGCTCGTCGCTCAAAACTTTGTCCTCGGGATTGTCGGGCGCGAAAACCCCGAATCCTTCCGACAGGGAAACCGAATTGTTAAGCGGCACGTTGCCCTTATTATAGGCTTTTTTTACCGCCGATTTAACGTTGCTTTCTATGCACAGATGGGCAAACGTTTTAAAAGACGCTCCGCCGCCGTCGCTGTAAAAGTTTACGGCTTTCAAAAGACCCAAAAGTCCCTCTTGCAGTAAATCGTCCCGATCGCCCCCGACCAAAAAATAGGCGCGCGAAATACCTTTTACGAGTTCCTTATATCTCTCGCAAATTACGGCGAACGCCTCCGCGTTGCCCGATTTATGCAGTTCGACGAGTTGCTCGTCGGTATATTCTCGCGCGTTCATATATTCACTTGCACACTTTTACGCTTTTCTCTGGCGCATTGCCTCGAACACGCCCACGCCCGTAGCGACCGAGGCGTTTAAGGAATTGACTTTGCCGTACATAGGTATGGAAATATGCGCGTCGCACTTTTTGCGCGTAAGTTCGTTTACGCCAGTATCTTCGCCGCCTATCACCATACATATTCTGCCCGTAAGTTTGGTTTTGTATATATCCGCGCCGCCGAGTTCCAAGGCGTAAGTCCAAATATTTTCTTCTTTTATCCGCTCTATAGCGGCGTTTATATTAGTTACGCGCGCAATTTTTACGTGATTTGCCGCCCCCTCTGAAATACGCATAACGGCGTCGGTTACGCTCGCGCTCCTGCGCTTGCCTATTATAAGTCCGTCAACGCCGGCGCACTCGCATACCCTTATTATACTGCCGAGGTTGCGAGGATCTTCCACGCCGTCCAAAACGACGATAAACGCGTCCTCTTTATCCTCTATATCCGATAAAATATCGTCGAGTTCGGTATATTTATAGTCCGAAACGTAGGCTATAAAACCTTGATGCCGTCTGCTTTCGCTCTCTTTATCGAGCACGGACTTATCGGCAAACTGAAATTTTACGCCCGCCGACTTTATTATATTGAGCAAGTTTTTGCTTTCGTCGTCGCGAAGTCCGTTGGCGATAAGCACCTTGTCTATGGTCTTTTTGGTTCTTAAAAGTTCCCTTACGGAATTTCTGCCTTCTATTTTCATAAAATCAATCCTTTAAAGCGAGCAGTTCGTCGAGCCTCGCGTAATTACCTGTAAGATATAAATAGCCTATTACCGCCTCGAAACCCGTAGACGCGTTATAGTCCGCAACCGAGGCGTTTTTTGCCCGAGAAGTTTTTTTGGCGTTACGCGCTCTGCGAAAAACGTCGTTTTCCGCCTCCGTGAAAAAAGTCGAAATTCGTTCGGCAAGCCTTGCCTGTGCCGCCGCGCAAACCGTCTGCGCCGCCATTTTATTCAGCGCACCCGTTTTATAATCGCCGCTTGCAACGACTTTTTCCCGAACGAAAAGCGTATACACCGCGTCGCCCACGAAAGCCAATACTACGGGATTCATATTCCGCACCTTATCCGCGGGCAAAATTTCGTTAAATTTCATCGAGTTTCTCGCTTTTTATATATAGTCCGTTATATTATACCACGTTTCGCCAAAAAAATCAACGGAAAATAGCGAACGCCGTCGATTTGCCAAAATAACGCGAAAATCCTCAAACGCCGTCGAATAGTCGAATTTTGCAAAAGCGAACGATCGCCGCACCCGCGACTTACAACAGCACGAAAAAATCAACCGTCTTTGCGAGGAAGCGAAGCGACGAAGCAATCTCCCGGGAGGGTGAATTATCGCGTATTTTTATCTGGAATGTTCCTCGCAAAGACAAATTTTGCTTCCTCCTTCGGGGGAAGTGGCACGAAGTGCCGATAGGGGATAAAAGTGTGTCATCGCGAGCGTAGCGAAGCAATCTCCCGGGAGGGGTGATATCGAGAAGTAGATGGCATATCACTTTTTCAGGGGGATTGCCACGGCACTTCGTGCCTCGCAATGACGAGTAAAAAAACACCGAGTAATCCTCAACGAAAAAAACTGCTGCGTGGGAGGCCGAACAGCCTCCCCCGCAGCAGTTAAAATAATAAAATCTATTCTTCCTCATCGTCCGCTATAGCGGCGGCTTTAGCCGCCTCGCAGGCGTTTTCGTGCAATCGCACCAACACGGCGTCGTTGCCGATCTTTTCTATACACCTGAAATCTATTATGAGTTCGTTGGTTTTAAAAAACGCGTTCCGCTTGCCCGGCACTATAATCGCCTTGACTTTCCCCTCGGGATAAGTCAGAATTAAATCGCAAATTTTGCCCAAGTCCCTGCCGTCGAGTATGTTTATTACGCTTTTCTTTTTTAATTCGTTAAATCCAAGTTCCATTTTATTGCCGCCGACGATATATTATACGCCGCAATTCGACAAAATATTACACGATTTTATTCTTTATGCTTTTAAGCGCGGTCTTTTCTATACGCGAAACCTGCGCCTGCGAAAGTCCTATTTCGGAAGATATTTCAGTTTGAGTTTTCCCCTCGTAATACCGCATAAAAAGTATCTTTTTTTCGCGTTCGTCAAGTCTTTTCATCGCGCCTTCCAAGGCGACTTTTTCCGTCCACCGTTCGTCCGTGTTTTTATCGTCGCTTATTTGGTCCATAAGCAGTAATTCGTCGCCGTTTTTATTGTATACGGGGTCGTAAAGCGAAACTGTATCGGAAATGGCGTCGAGTGCGTAAACGACTTCCTTTTCGGGAATATCAAGTCTGGCGGCTATCTCGCCCATAGTGGCTATATCGTCCTTTTCCGCCTCGATCTCGCTCCTCGCGCGCAAAACTTTATACGCGGTGTCGCGTATGCTGCGCGAAACTCTTAACCCGTTGCTTTGGCGAAGAACGCGTTTTATCTCGCCAACTATCATAGGCACGGCATAAGTCGAAAACCTTACCCCTACGCTTAAATCGAAATTATCCACCGACTTTATAAGCCCTATCATACCCGCCTGAAACAAATCGTCTGCGGAAACTTTGCTTTTATCAAAGCGTTTTATAAGCGACAGCACGAGCCTTACGTTGGCGGTGGTAAACTGTTCCCGCGCCTTTTCGTCGCCCTCTTTTATTTTTAACAACAACTCGTCGCTCTCCGCCCTCGTCAACTTTTTAAGCGTAGAAGTATCCACGCCGCAAATAACTACTTTACGACTCATAAACTCTCCTTTCCCGACAAACGGGTATGTAGAGGCGAGTTGTAAAGTTAGTTTACGCCTTTCGGACGGTCGAATTATGACAAATATTATTTAAAAATCGCGGTTTTAGTCAAAAAAGTTGCGCCCGAGGAGCAAACTCCTCGGGCGCAACCATAATAATTAAATTTTGCTTGTTAGCCGAAAAATACGTTTCTGCCGAGCAACAGGCACACTATATCGAGTACCCAACAAATAGTTGCGCCCGCAACGATCCAGACCACGCCTACGACGATTCTTATAATATCGTCTTTGCAAACGCCTTTAACGATACGATAGATAGCCCATACTATATCGAGAAAAGGAAGCGCGAGAATGATCTTTGCCCAAAGCGGCAAACTGTCCATCGCTTTAACGAAACCCATAAAGTCCTCCTTTAACGAAAGATTTTTTCTTCTTTCGTAATAATTTATGAATTACTAATACAGTTTAGCACCAAATTATGCAAATGTCAATCGAATTTTTTTATTTTTTCATATAATTCGTCGGCGGTATGCGCAAATTCGGTCGCGCCGAGCGCGCGAAGTTCCTCTTCGGTACGATAACCCCAAAGCACGCACACCCCGTCTATTTCGGCGTTTTTCATAGTGGCAAAGTCGGTGTCGCTGTCGCCCACGAAAACCGCCTCGCCCGTAGTTACCCCGAGTTCAGACAAAGTAAAGTCCACGCAGCCTCTGTCGGGTTTGGTTTTCACGCCCTCGCGCTGACCGAAAACGTAGTCGAATTTCGCTTCGGGGAAAAATCTTTTCACCACTTCCGTCGCGCCGTCCTGCGGCTTATTTGATACGACAGCCGTCTTATAGCCCTCTTTTTTGAGTTTTATCACGAGTTCGCTCATTCCATCGTATACCTTGGTACGAGAGCCGTCGCAAAAATTATATCCGTCGTTATAAGTCTTTAAAAGTTCGGCAAAATTATCGCACGGCGCGCCCTTTAAAGCGCGTTCCACGAGTTTAGCCGCTCCGTTACCGACGAATCTTCTTACTTCGGGCAAAGTTATTTTTTCATACCCGAATTTTTCGAGCGCGGCGTTGATATACACGAGTATATCGCCAGACGCGTCTATCAAAGTGCCGTCCATATCGAACAAAACTGCTTTTTTCATATTAAATTACATCCTTTCGGGAATTTTTATGCCGAGCAAAGTGAGCGCGTTGGTCAAAACCGTCAAAGTCGCCCTGCAAATATCCAGACGGAAATTGCACACTTCGGGTTTTTCGCCTATTATTCGGCAATCGAAATAGAATTTATTAAACGCCGACGCAACCTCTATGGCGTAACGCGTTATATAAAACGGTTCGAGTTTTTCCACCGCCGATTTCACCGTTTCGGGAAAAGTCGCAAGCAGGGAGATAAGTTCGTATTCGTCGTCGTTCACCTCGGGCAAAGCGTAAGGTTGCGGCTCGCCGCCCTTTCTTAAAACGCTCTTTATCCTCGCGGCGGTGTACTGCACGTAAGGTCCGGTTTCGCCGTCGAAATTAAGTATTTTGTCGTAACTGAACGCTATATCCTTAATCTTGCTGTTGGAAAGCGCGCCGAAAATCACCGCGCCCGTGCCCACCTGACGAGCAACCGTTTCTTTATCTTCGAGATCGGGGTTTTTGTTTTCGATAACCTGCAAACATTTTTCGTGGCATTTATCCAGAACGTCCTGCAGTAAAACGACCGTGCCGTTACGCGTACTCATAGCCACCTGATTGCCGTTTTCGTCTATCAGGGACACCATACCGTAAGCCACGTGAATAAGGTCTTTCGCCCACGGTTTACCCATAAGTTCCAACACCTTGAAAAATTGCTTGAAGTGCAGATTTTGTTGGTAAGCGACCACGTAGAGGCACTTTTCAAAGTCGTAATGCTCCTTACGATAGCAAGCCGCCGCCAGATCCCTCGTAGCGTAAAGCGACGCCCCGTCCGAACGCAGAATAAGGCAAGGCGGCATTCCGTACTCGGAAAGATCGACTATCTTCGCGCCGTCGCTCGTTTTAAGCAAGCCTTTTTCTTCGAGTTCGTCTATAACGGGCTGCATTTTGTCGTTGTAAAAACTCTCGCCCGCGTAGGAATCGAATTTTATATCGAGTTCGTCGTAAATTTTTTGAACTTCCTTTAAAGTGAGAGCCTTAAACTTCTCGAACAACGCGCAACATTCTTCGTCGCCGTCTTCGATAAGTTTAAAATACCTTCTCGCCTCGTCGTCCATAGACGGGTCTTTTTCGCTTTCCTTGTGATAGCGAACGTATAAACGGGTGAGTTCCTGCACTCCGCCCTTTTCGACCTCTTCGGGGTTGCCCCACTTCTTGTACGCGTAAATGAGTTTGCCGAATTGCGTTCCGTAATCGCCGAGGTGGTTTATTCCCACGGCGTTGTAACCGAGAAATTTATATAAACGGTAAAGCGCGCCGCCTATTACGGTGGTCGATAAATGTCCTATATGAAAGGGTTTTGCAACGTTTACGGACGAATAGTCTATGCAGATAGTCCTGCCCGCGCCCTCGCTTGAAGAGCCGTATTTATCGCCTTCGGCGTTAATTTTTTCAAGAGTGTTTTTTATAAGTCCCGCGCGGTTGACCTTAAAATTAAGGTAGCCGTTTACCGCCTGAACGGAAGTTATAACCTCGTCGCACTTAAACGACGCGGCAAGGTCTGCGGCGATAACCGCGGGGGATTTACGCATAACTTTGGCAAATTTAAAGCAAGGCAAAGCGTAATCGCCCATAGAAGTATCGGGCGGCACTACCACGCTCGAAGAAATTTCTTCCGCGCTTACGCCCTCCACTTTAAGTTTTTCAGCAATATAATCTCTGTAATTCATAATAAATATTTTAACACAAAATTTAAAATACCGCAAACAAAAGATTGAATAATTTTGCATAATATGATAAAATAAATCGTAATTGAAATTTCAGAGGTGTAAATTATGAAACTCGGCGTGGTAGGACTGCCCAACGTAGGCAAATCGACGCTGTTTAACGCTATTACTCACGCGGGCGCGCAGGCGGCGAACTTTCCGTTCTGCACTATTGAACCCAACGTGGGCGTGGTTGCCGTTCCCGACGAACGACTTGCAAAATTAGCCGCTTTATACGACTGTAAAAAAATAACCCCCGCCACTATCGAATTCGTGGATATCGCGGGGCTCGTTAAGGGCGCGTCCAAGGGCGAGGGACTCGGCAATAAATTCTTGTCGCATATCCGCGAGGTGGACGCCATCGTTCACGTGGTCAGGTGTTTCGAGGATGAAAACGTTACTCACGTGGAAAATACCGTAGACCCCGTAAGAGATATAGGCATAATCAATCTCGAACTCATTTTGGCGGATATGGAAACGGTACAAAAACGCTACGACAAAGCCTTTGGAATGATTAAGTCGGGCGATAAAAAATACAAGGTGGAAAGCGATTTGCTCAAACGCATTTTGGACAGGCTCGAAAGCGAAAAACCCGTGCGCGGTATGGAATTTACCGAGGAAGAACGCAAATACGTCGATAATTTGTTTTTGCTCACCGATAAACCCGTTATTTACGCCGCAAACGTTTCCGAGGCGGATATGGGCAAGGACGGAAAAGATATTCCGCTTGCGAAAAAGGTTATGGACTACGCCGAAAAGGAAGGCAGCGAAACGCTCGTTATATGCGCTCGGACGGAAGAAGAAATTTCGCAATTACCGCCCGACGAGGCTCAAATTTTCCTCGACGATTTAGGTCTTAAAGAAAGCGGACTTAACCGTTTGGTAAAAGCCTCGTATAAACTTTTGGGACTTATAAGTTTCCTTACCGCAGGCGAACCCGAAACGCGCGCGTGGACGATAACCGAAGGCACGAAAGCGCCGCAAGCGGCGGGCAAAATTCACAGCGACTTTGAAAAAGGCTTTATCCGCGCCGAAGTCGTAGACTGGCAAACTCTTTTAGA
>CAVLAV010000044.1:0-9977 GCA_963660735.1 bacterium | reverse complement strand
TTAAAATAATACCCCTTCCAATAGCTCCAATTGTTAGGATTTAGCATCCGTGCGGCATCGGAATTGCTATCGAAAAAATCGCTTGAATAATTTTCTCCGCTAGTGGACGATTCATATTTCGTCCCATACCAGCCATTTTTGTTTTCAAAAATAGCGTCGTTAATCCTTGCAAGCAAATATTTTTGATTAAAAATTATTAAACAATTAGCGGCATAACCGCAAAGGGCAACGTGACGTTGCATCCAAATAAATTACAGGAGATTTTCACTATGAACAACTATTTCAGAATTACCGCCTATCACCCCGAAAAAGATATTTCTATTATAATGGATTCTTTCGGGCTTTTTGAAAAGAAGCGGCAATTTTCAGCCGACCTTATAAAGAAAGGTTTCAAAATTTTAGAGGTTTCGGACGATTCGCAATTTACCGAAGGCAACATTCCGCTTTTGGCAGAACCTTCAGACAAATATATTCTCCGCGCCTATACAACAGGCAAGCCGGATATTGTCGGCACAAAGGTTACATTGAACGGTAAATATTACATTTGCAACAACTAATTGCGGTTACGTTTCGTAATCGGCGCAAACAAAACAGTCGGGAGCCGCTCATATGTTCGTACTTCGCCGCGCTCCCGACTTTTATTATTGTTTGTTTTATCGTACTATCGGCATTATTCCATATTCAGCGTCATCAGTTCCTGAATACTCGTAATGCCTTTTTCGACGAGATTTTTGCAGGACGACCACAGCGTAACCATGCCGTTCTCTTTGGCAAGCTCGCGCAGTACTTCGAGGTTTCGCTCTCTCATGACGGCGTTCCGCATGTTTTCGTTCATATACATAATCTCATGAACGGCGATTCTGCCTTTATAGCCCGTATTGTCGCAGAATTGGCAACCGTGCGGACGGAAAATGTTAATCGGCTCTGTGATGCCGAGTATTTCCATTTCTTTGGCATTGGTTTTTGCTCTCTTTTTACATTCCGGGCAAAGCCTTTTTACAAGTCGTTGCGCTATAACGCCCACAAGCGCGTCGGACACGAGATAGTCCGCAACGCCCATATCTTCGAGACGGGTGATCGCGCCCGTCGCGTCGTTGGTATGCAGCGTGGAAAACACCAGATGTCCCGTTATGGCGGCTCTTACGGCAATTTCCGCCGTTTCCTCGTCGCGCATTTCCCCGATCATTATAATGTCGGGGTCCTGACGGAGAATGGCGCGGAGCGCAGTGGAAAACGTCATATTGGCTTTTGTATTTACCTGCGTCTGATTGATTCCCGCCATCATATATTCCACGGGATCTTCTACCGTGACGATGTTCACCGCCGGCGACTTTATTTCCTTTAAGAACGAATACAGCGTAGTGGATTTACCGCAACCCGTAGGTCCCGTCAGAAGAATGATTCCGTGCGGTTTTGCGAGCATCTTGTCTATAACCGCGTTTTCGTCCTGCGTAAAGCCGAGATCTTCTCTCGTAAAGCGGAACGACGTTTTATCCAGTACACGGATAACGAATTTTTCGCCGAACACGGTAGGCAACGACGACACACGGAAATCGAATTCCTTGCCGCCAATAATCATATTGATACGTCCGTCCTGCGGAATTCTGCGCTCGGCTATATCCAGCCCCGCCATAATCTTTATTCTCGCGCAGATTGCGGAATACGAATTGATAGGAAATTCCGCTCTTTCCTGCAAATCGCCGTCGATACGATACCGCACTTTAACGACCTTTTCAAACGGCTCTATATGAATATCACTCGCGCGGTACGGCACGGCTTCCTTTATAATCGAATCGACAAGCCGCACGGACGGATTGTTTACGACGTCGTTTTCGACGACTTCGCCGTCGGTATTGTCTTTTTTCGCCGAAAACAGCGCGGCGTCGCCTTCGTCGTTTAAGTCGTTGAGAGCCGCGGAAGTAGAAACCACCGCCGCGACCGAATCTATATATCTGTCTATCTGTACGGGCGGAACAAGCACGTAATCGGTAGGCGCGGTAATCTGCGTGGCTATCGCGGACATTGCCGAGCAATCGAGCGGTTTGCCCGTCGCCACGAGCAGTTTTCCGTCTTCGTTCATATGCACGGGAATAATTTTATACCGCTTCATGAACTCGAACGTAAACAAGTCGAAAAGCGACTTGTCTATATCCAGCATGTCTATTTCCACGTACGGCATGCAGAAATATTCGCCGAGGACGGGGAGTTCTCTCGTTTCGCCGGTATACTCTTTCGCAAGCATATATTCCCTTACGGGCACGTTAAGTCGCGCGGAGTCCTTGAGAATTTTGGTCGCTTCTTTTTTCTTTACGATCTTTTTGTAAATATAAAACTGTAACAGTTCGTAATCTATGTTCATTTTATACCTCCGTCAGGTAAGCCCGTTCATAATAGAAATCATCGGCGAATACACCGCAAGGAACAGCGTTCCTATCACCACGCCCATGATAAGCAACATAATCGGCTGAATTTTGGTTGTTACGGAATTGAGCGACGCTTCCACCTGTCCGTCGAAAAACATGCACGATCTGCCGAGCACGTCTTCGAGAGAAGCCGTTTTTTCGCCTATCGACAGCATTTGCAAAAGCATTTGCGGAAACAGGTTTTGCCTTTGAAACGCATTGGTAAGCGAAACGCCGTGCCGCACGTCCTCCGCCGCTTCGTTGAACCGCGCTTCCATATAACTGTTGCCTAAAATTATGGAGATGGTATCGAGCGCGGAAGCCAAGTCCATACCGCTCGATAAAAGCAGACTGAACGAACGCGCAAAACGAGCGGTTATAAGGTTGATGTGTATCTTGCCTATCACGGGGCATTTTATTTTGAACACGTCGAAAAATTTCTTTCCGCTTTTCGTCCGCGAGAACAAAACCAATCCGCCGACTACTATTATTATGCCGAGAAGCAGGTAATGCCAATAATTCAATAAAAAGTCCGAAATATCGTACACCGCTTTGGTTAAGCCGTCTATCGGCACGTTCAGAGACGACAACGTTTCTCTGAAAGTCGGCACGACGAACGTCAGCATCAGTATCACGATGCCGATCGTCATAAATAATAACATAATCGGGTAGGCGAGCGCGCTTTTTACCTTTCTTTTTATCGCCGCGTCCGATTCGTAGTAATCGGCAAGGGAAACGAACACCGTATCGAGTTTTCCGCTCGTTTCACCTATATGAATCATACTGCGGAAGAAATCGGGGAATACTTTTTTATGTTTATCGAGCGATTCGGAAAGCATCGCGCCGCCCTTCACGTCCTCGCTTATAACCTGCAATATAGATTTGAAATATGCCGAATAGGGCTGCATTTTAAGACTGTCCACACAGTCGAGCAGAGGGATACCCGTGGATATCATGATGGAAAACTGCCTGCAGAACATCGTCAGTTCCGAAAGCTTTACCTTGCCCGTGCCGAGCGTGAAAAACGCCGACGGAGTTCCGCCTTTATATTCTTTTGCCGACACGAGATAGAGATTTTGCTTCGTGAGCTGCACGGCAAGGTCTTTTTCGTCCTCGGCTATAAACAAGCCCTTGTATTTCTTTTTTTGCAGGTTCACCGCAACGTATTTGTACGTCGGCATAAAATCACCTCGCTTTTGCTTAAAGTCCCAACACGGACAGATACCACCGTATAATTATCTCGCCGAACAGCATCGCTACGGTAAACCCGACCGTCAGAAAGGGCGCGAACGGAAATTCTCTTTGCTCGCCCTTTTTCCCTTTCGACGCGATCGCCATGGTTATCGCCGCGGGGATCGTCGCCACAAGAACCGCAAGCAACAACTTTTCCCAGCCGAGCAGCAGTCCCGCCGCACCCGCAAGCTTTATGTCGCCACCTCCCAGTCCCTCTTTTTTCGCAATTTTTTCAAACGCAACGGCAACGAGGAAAAACACTCCGAAGCCCGCCGCGCCGCCTATCAGGTGCGAATACCACGCCGTGCTTTTATCGAAAAATATACTCGCCACACCCAAAACCGCCAATATAATCTGAAAGCGGTCGAAAATAATCTTGTGTTCGAGGTCTATAAAAAACACGCAGATAAAAACGGATATTGCGAGCATGTAAATGCAGGAGAGCGGAACGCTCGTTTTCCAAAACAGCAGAGCGCATGCAAGCCACAACAGCATGTTCGCAAGTTCCACCGCGGTATAGCGGAACGAGATGTGCGTTTTGCAGTTCCGGCACTTGCCGCCGAGTATGCAGTACGAAAGCACGGGGATATTGTCGTACCATTTTAATTCGTATTTGCAGTTCGGGCAATGCGATTTAGGCTTAGCAAGGCTCATTCCTTCGGGCAGACGGTAAATGACTACGTTCAAAAAACTCCCCACGCACAAACCGACGATTGCCGTAAGAACGTATGCCGTGATTTCGTAAAACTTATCCATATGCCCTTAAAATTTCCCCGTTCTGCTTATCGCGTGCGGAAACAAACCGCCGTATAACTCCAAGTTGGCGGTTACGGCGCTATCCGCGTTTCCGTGCCTGAACGCGTGAAACGCTATGCCGTTTTCCTCTTCTTCCTCGTTTACTTTATTCAGCACGGCGGCAAGATCGTCGGGGATATTCACGCACACGAATTCGGGCTTGCCGAGTTCGGTCAGTTTTTCGTTATCGCGTATAAGAGTCAACGCCCACTTTATGAATATGCGGAAATTCTCATAAAGAACTCCTTCCGCCGTTTCGGGAATTTCGCGTTGCATAAACTTGGGCAGTTTACGCATTTTCTTCCTGAACACTTTCCGATCGTCAAAACCGTCCGCGGTCGCGGTTTGTTCGCTTGTTTCGCCGTCCGTGCTTTCGCTATCTTCGTCCTCTTCGATAGCCGCGTCGGGCGCGAGAATGCTCAGTCGCTTGGATTTCGCTTTTTCTCTGGCGTTTACAACCGAAATTTCCGCGTAAGAGTGGTCGAACAGCATATCTTCGGGCACTACCGAATCTTTCCTTAAAAATTCCAGCCCGAACGGCAGAAAATAACTGCCGACCGTTTTGCCGTTTGCCACGAATATGAATTTGGAATATGTATCCTTTATATCCAGAAAAAGATACGACTTGTTTTTAAGTTTACTGTCTATCGCCGTCGCGCCGCATATTGCCGAGTTCGAGGCAAAAGTCAGCGTATCCGCAAGCACTTTGTTCTCGGAGCACGCCGCGTACACCGAACTTACGATCTGCCTTTTTACCGCCGCGATAAAATACGTGACGTACTGCTTGTTCTGCGCGCACGCGCTCGAAGTTATGCGCAGGTCCTGATAATTTTTGAACAGTCCGCCGAGCGTCGCTTCCAAAGCTTTCTGCGTTTGCCCGAAGCCTTTCATTGCAGGAATTTTCACCGTATCGGTAAGCACCGCCGAGTCGGGCAGAATCACCGCCGCTTTGCGTATGCCGTTTGCGGGATTTTCCGCAACGTAGCCTTTTATAGCCTCTTTAAACTTGCCGAAAAACGCCTCGTCGAAATGCCCTCCGCCGTAGCCTTTTACGACGTGTTTAACAGACGAGCCGTCGCCTTTCGGAGTCGAGTAAAAATGAAAGGTAGAGTTGTGCGCGTCTATCGCTATCGTTAAAGAATAATCTGTTTTTGCCATAAATTTTCCTCTCGCGGCGTGCCTTATTCCGCTGTAGGCAGCGAATACCGCCAGCAAAGCAAGTTTCCGCTGTCGTCTTTTTCTACGTAAAGCACAACGCTTTCGCCGCGCTTTACCGTGAGTATGTTGTCGCTTACAGTGCAAGCGTAATTTTCGTATTTTGCAGTCAATTCGTCCTGCGTTGCCCCCGCAAGAAAATCTTCGCCGATTTGTTCGGCGGTTACGCGGTTAAGTAAAACCGTGCTATCGAGTTTTGCCTGATAATGCCCGTACATCGTGAGCGAAGTTAAAAGCGCGCAGAACGCGAAAATCACTATCATGAAAACTATCGCGTGTTCTATTGCCATGCCCTTTTTGCTTTTGAGCGTGCTTAAAATTTTCATGCGCCGCCCCCTTTCGCCTTTTCGTAAGATATGGCGATAATCTCGTTGCCGTCTTTGTCCGTAACGGCGATTGTAAACGTCGGGCGGTCTGCCGTGTAGTTTATTTTTATATTTGCCGTAAATTTGTACGTTTCGGAAGTATATTCGCACGCTCCGCCCGTAAACGTCAGGCTTACGCCCGAAGCAAATTCCATATTGCTTATAAAGTCGGTTTCGTTATCCGAAGCCTTAAAACATTCCCATGCGTTGTTTGCAAAATATTGCGCTTTTTCTTTGTCGATTGCGTTCTGCTTTGCCGAAATAGAAGAAAGCACGATAGACAGCGCGCACACGCTTACGATTACGATAACCGAAAGTGCGATGACCGCTTCCGCAAGCGAAAAACCTTTTTTGTTATTCACCGCCAGTTACCTCCGCCGTTATCGTTGCCGCACGCACATACACCGCAAACGATTGTTCTTTCCCGTTCGCGCTCGTAACCTCGCATTTTATGATAGTGCCGTTTTGCGAAAAAACAACGCTTGCTATCTCGGAATAGTTTTCCGCAAAATTCTGTTCGCTCAAAGTTTCAAGCGAAAAAGAAGAAGTTTCGTAAATATAGTCGGTTACGTCCGTTTTAAGTTCCGAGCATTGCGACAAAAACTCGTATTCCGCTTTGTTGCCGGTTGTGTACTTGTTGATAAGCTCGGAAAACGATACAGTCATCGTGGCGATTATAGCCACAAGAAAAAGAACGACGGAAAGCTCCGCAAGCGTAAATCCGCATTTGCAGAGCGTTGCCGACCTTTTACGTTGTCTTTCCGCCGTTTCTTTCATATCGTTTCCTTAATATCGCAAAGCGCTCCGCACCCGCAAGGTGTGCAGAGCGTTCCGCTTTGTGTTGTTGTTTAATGTTTTCAGAATTTAACATTAAGTAGATGCAACAATTTTGCCGCTTTCTACCTTATAACTTGCCGTCCCCGAAGAAACAATCGTGCAAGAACCGTCAGTGCTAATCTGTACCAACTTACTGTTATGCGAAACGATAATTGCTGCCGATTTTACAGCGTTTCCAATTGTATCGTCATCAGTATCGGGAGTTGCCAATTCGTCTGCAATCGTCGCAATGTAAGCGTTTCTCACTTCCTGCAAAGCCTTGGATTCGTTAGCCTTATTTACAACATTGCTGAACGTGGGGATAAGTACCGCGGCGAGAATCGCGATAACCGCGATTACGATCACGAGTTCCACAATGGTAAAACCTTTTTTATTCTTATTTAACTTTTTCATTGGATAATATCTCCTGATTTATTTTTTATTGTTTTGTTTGTTTAATTTGTTTTGTTTGTTTATGACCTGCGCGTCCCTGCGCCGCGCGTATCACCGTTTTCAAAGCGATATAGTTAAAAATACCGCTTCTTTTTAAATACCGTTTTGGATTGCCTCTCCGTCGTCACTCGTTCCTCATTGTCATCCTGAGCTTGTCGAAGGATCAAGGCGTCAGCCGCACCTTTTTGCACATAATATTTCGCTCCGCTTGATTCTTCGCTCCGCTCAGAATGACAGGGGAAGGCTTTCTTTTTTATCCTCAAGCGAACTTTTTTACGCCATTGCCACAAGGCATGCAATCGCCCCGATACAAAGAACGATTACAAGTTCCGTGCCGATAATCACCCACGGCAACCACCAAGGTTTAATGTTTCTGTTCTTTTTTCCTTCGGCTTTTACTTCTTCAGTCATAACGCCCTCCTTTTTTCGCGCCTTTGCTTTGTGCAACTTTTAACTAACGGCTTTTGTGCCTTTCAACGCTCCGGTTGAATCGTAAGCAATGTAGAATTCCTAATTAACAATCAATATGGTTTAACAACTACTGATTCCAACCCTATAACTTGATTATTTTCATCATACATGTAGAAGTAATACGTTACATTTGCACTCGTTGCTCCATTGAAATCATATGAGTAAGTGTCAACAGGGTATAATGAACCGTGAGTATTCAACTCTTTAATTTCAGTAGAGTTGATTTGATATGAGTTTTCGTTACTTACCATTGACGCATATTTTGCACTTATTTCGACATCACTCCAAGATTCATATGTTACTGTATAAACAATATAGTTACCATCTCCGCAATACTTGTTATTCTCGTAATATTGAACTTGCGTCTGAGCTCGAACTACAATCTTTTTCACACTTTCGTTTGCAACACCTGCCAAACTGATTGTGTGTGTGTTCGTGTCATATGTAACATCCGCATTTTTAAGTGTTGGAAGTACTGTAAAAACACCATTTTCCGAAGTATATAATTGAGTTTCATCATATTCTTGTTCTGCATTCGCACACAAAAGATTTGCTTTTGAATCGGATTTAGTAGATACAAGTGTACCGTTGTTTACACAATTCTCAATTGTAAGTTTTTTTATGTTCACAAATTTATAATTATTTCCAATTAGCAGTGCCATTTCATTGGATCTTGCAACGCCCGAATATGTTAAATTCTTAAATTCGACTTCCGCAGTTTCGTCTACGCAATAACCGCCCAAGAAAATTGACTGATGCCCATTTCCAACCAAATCATAAGACGCATCACAATCAACAAACGAAAGTTTTTGAGTTCCGTAAAAACATGACATATAAGCACTCTCGTTGTTTGAATTGGTTGTTGAATATGAACCGCTAATATCTACATTGTTAAATGTAAGGTTATTTTTTCCATATGCTACCATACATGCGGTACTGACGACAACCTTCATATCCTTAAATGTAGCATCTATGCCATAGCCAAACAATATCGCCACTTCACCATCTGTCGAAGTCAGCGTAAGAGTCTTCCCTCCGCCATCAAGTGTACCGGTAAAAGTTTCCATAGAAATGCCTGTAAACGATAAGCTGATATTATTAATCAACTTAAAAGAATATCCTTTTGTAGCGACGCTATTGATATTTTTGAATTGTTCGGCATTAGCAATTAAATACGGATCGTCTTCCGTGCCTTTACCGCCCGAGAAATATTTGTAACCGGTTTTGGTTGCCTCTTTTTCGTTTGTGTCAACAGCAATCTTACCGGCGTTTTCTATATAATTTGCACCGTCGACCGTAGTTCCGGTGGGATCTTCCAGAATCTTTTGTCCCAAATCGGAAACGTTTGTGTAGCCGCTTGTCGCTTCCTGAACGTTCTTCTCTCCCTTAATGGTGATCGTTTCTTCTTTTACGGGGTTTTGTCCGTTACTGTCAACATCGGTTTGAATTTTGCAAACAACCTTGCCGTCTGTTTCAGTGACTGCATCGCGGCGAATAACTTCGGGGAGCACCGCGCTGTTCATCGTTGCCAAAGTTATTTCGTTGTAGTTGTCATTGGTAGCCGTAAGATAAATCGTGCCGACTTCTGCTGTTTCGGCATTGGTAAGCACCAAACGACCGTTGGTAATATCCACAAGCTTTACGGAACCGTATTCGTAGAACGAATTCGAAGATACGCTTTTAATCTTAATCTCATCTGCTTCGCCGTAATGCTTTACGGTATCGTTTGAAGCGTTTACGATGAGATCTCCTCCATTGGTACGGATAACTACGCTTTGAGCTTCGCTGTTATCATATGTTACACTCGAAACGGTGTTGTTGCCAACGTCAAAACCCGTATGTACGGTTACGCTGTCGATTGTCGTTGCGCCTTTCAGATAATAACTATATTTCGCTCCGGTGGCTTGAGCTTCCGTTACATCGCCGGTTATCTTCCAAAGATCGACGTCTTCCGCACCCGTTCTGTCTCCATAGAGAACTTTGGTATTGTCCGTTTTATCGACAAGCAAAAAGCGATTGGTTTTTGAATTCCACAAAATTTCGCCCTCGCTTCTCGGCGTAAGTTTCTCTACAGTAAATCCGCCTTCTTCCGCCATGGCAAGCGCGTCGTGCATGGTTGTGGGTTTTCCGTCGGTAATTTCCTCGACCGCAAGCGTGTCGTTGACGTACTTGACAAGCGAAGTATCGTTAGAAACGTTCGCTTTCTTTACAATGTTTGTAAAGGTCG
>CAVLAV010000043.1:0-9983 GCA_963660735.1 bacterium | reverse complement strand
TATTCAACGATAAAGGCTAACGCCTTACAAAAACCTGACGGTTTTTAGCGTTTTATGAATACCGCCGCTCGCAAACCCTTGCAAGCAAGTTTGCTCGCTCAGCATTGACGCAATGACATTAAATTTTGAGGTTTTGACACAAGTAAAAAGACACGAAAATTCAGCCGCACAACACCTTAAAATTTTACGGGCGGATATGCTCGAAAATATAATTGTCGGCGTACTTTTCGGCTTTTTGCTTTTCTTCCTCGGTGCGGATAGTCCAACTTATGACTTTGCGATTTTTTTTCATCGCGCGGGATAAAGGCAGATATTTTACGTTCATATTGATAAAATCGGGCTTGGACAAAAAGTTTAAAAGTCCGTGCGCAAGCAATCTGTCCGTAAGCCACTTAACGTTTTTATGTCTGTCCTTGCAAATAAGTTGTCCGCGAATCCACTCGGGGCGTTTAAGTCTTAATTCCCTTACGATCGTTGGGTCGAACGACTGAACGACGAACTCTCCATTATACTTATCCAAAAGCGGCAAAGTTTTATCGACTATTATGCCCCTGTCGCGTTGGGTTTTATACTCTATTACGAGCGGAACTCTGCCGTCTACGAAATTTAAAAATTCCTCGAAAGTCATTATTCCCTCGTCCGTACCGCCGAGTCGCATTTTTTTGACTTCTTCAAGCGAAACGTCGCGGATATACTTTTTTTCGCCCGTCATACGCTCCATATAGTCGTCGTGAAAGACTACGGGAACGCGGTCGGAAGTAAGTTGAATATCCATCTCTATGGGGTAGCCGTTTTTTATTGCGTTTTCAAACGCGGGCAGACTGTTTTCGGGTTTACCTTCCTCGTGCAGTCCCCTGTGCGCGACGGGCGTTTTCAACAACCAAAAATCGTCATTTATTCTGCTTTTCATAATTAAGTTTTCCTCTTTGCGCAAGAATATGAAATTTATTTCAAGTTTTGCGACTATATTATAAGCGATTTATTTAGATTTGTCAATAGAGTAACCCCAAAAAACTTGCAATTATTTTGATTTTTATATATAATATAAACGATATGGCAAAGCGAGTAAAAGACAACATAAGGAATTTTTGCATAGTCGCGCATATAGACCACGGAAAATCCACCCTTGCGGACAGAATAATGGAACTTACGGGACAAGTAGCCGAAAGGGATATGGAAGAGCAACTGCTCGATTCTATGGATCTGGAGCGCGAACGCGGCATTACCATAAAACTTACGCCCGTGAGAATGGCGTATAAAGCCAAGGACGGAAAAGACTATATTTTCAACCTTATCGACACCCCGGGACACGTGGACTTTACTTACGAAGTTTCGCGGTCGCTTGCGGCGTGCGAAGGCGCGATACTTATAGTGGACGCAACGCAGGGTATAGAGGCGCAAACGCTTGCAAACTGCTATCTCGCGCTCGATAACAACCTCGAAATAGTACCCGTTATAAACAAGATAGACCTTGCCTCCGCCGACCCCGACGCCACCGCGCGGGAAATAGAAGAAGTCATAGGACTCGACGGCAAGGACGCGCCGCGCATTTCGGCTAAAAACGGCACGAACGTGGACCAGGTTTTAGAGCAAGTGGTAAAACTCGTTCCGCCGCCCTCGGGCGACGACGACGCGCCCCTGACCGCGCTTATATTCGACAGTTATTACGACAACTTTAAGGGCGTAATATGTTTCGTCCGCATTATGGACGGCACGGTTAAGGTCGGCACGCGCATAAAGACGTTTGCCTCATCCAAACAATTCGACGTAACCGAGGTAGGCACTTTCAACCCTCACCTCGTACCCAAAAAATCGCTTTCGGCAGGCGAAGTAGGCTATATAGCCGCAAGCATAAAGAGCATAGAGGACGTGAGCGTGGGCGACACGATAACCGACGTTAATAACCCCGCCGAAAAGCCGCTTGCGGGATATAAAAAAGTACAACCCGTGGTTTTTTCGGGCGTGTACCCGCTTGACGGAAGTAAATTCGGCGACCTTAAAGAAGCCCTTTTAAAACTTAAATTAAACGACGCGTCGCTTTCCTTCGAGCCCGACAATTCCGCCGCCCTCGGCTTTGGTTTCCGTTGCGGATTTTTAGGACTTCTGCATATGGAAATCATACAGGAGAGGTTGGAGCGCGAATTCGATATAGACATAATAACGACCGCCCCTTCGGTTTCCTATCTCGTGCATAAGACGGACGGCGAAGTGATAGAGGTAAACAACCCCGGGAGATTCCCCGACGTATCTACGATAGACTACTGCGAAGAACCTATTATAAAGGCGGATATATACACCCCGCCCGAATACGTGGGCGCGATTATGGAACTTTGTCAGGACAAGCGCGGCGTGTTTACAGATATGACCTACCTTGACGCAAAGCGCGTAAAACTGAACTACAAACTGCCCCTTAACGAAATAATTTTCGACTTTTTCGACGGACTTAAAAGCCGCACGCGCGGTTACGCCTCGTTCGACTACGAACTCGACGGCTACGAAAAAAGCGACCTCGTGAAACTCGATATGCTTTTAAACGGCGAGATTTGCGACGCGCTTTCGCTTATAGTCCACAAAGACAAAGCCTACCAACGCGGTCGCGCGCTTGCCGAAAGACTTAAAGAGGTAATCCCCCGCCAACTTTTCGAGATACCCGTTCAGGCGGCGGTCGGAGGAAAAGTCATCGCGAGAGAAACCGTAAAAGCAATGCGCAAAGACGTACTTGCAAAGTGCTACGGCGGCGATATTACGCGTAAGAAAAAGTTGCTCGAAAAGCAGAAAGAAGGCAAAAAGAAGATGCGGCAACTCGGTTCGGTAGAAATACCGAGCGAGGCGTTCACTTCCATACTCAAACTCGATAATACGGATAAATAATATGAGCGGTATTTACGTACACGTTCCGTTTTGCAAGAGCAAATGCACTTACTGCGACTTTGCCTCGTACCCGAGAGAAATCGGCAAAGCGGAACTTTACTTCGCGTGTTTATACAAAGAAATGAAAGGCAGAGCCGAAACGCTTAAAGACTACGTTTTCGACACGGTGTATTTCGGCGGCGGCACGCCCTCTTTCGTAGACCCCAAGTATATTTTCGGGGCGATGAAACAACTTAAAAATTACTATAAAATAGCCGATAACGCGGAAATCACGATAGAGATAAACCCCGCCACCCTCTCCAAAGAAAAGTTGAGATTTTACAAAAAAGCGGGAATAAACCGTTTCAGCGTAGGACTTCAGAGCGCGGACGACAAAATACTTAAAAGTCTTAACCGCATACACACCGCGAAGGACTTTATCGAAACCGCCGAGATTTTGAAAGGCGAAAATTTCAGCGCGGACGTGATGATAGGGCTTGAAAACCAGACGGCGGCGGACGTAAGAAAGACTATCGACCTTGCCGAAAGTTGCGGCGCGAAACATATTTCCTGCTACGCATTAAAACCCGAAGAAGGCACTATTATGTACGGCAAATATTTAAACGGAGATTTGCCTTCCGCCGACGAAGTCGCCGATTTGTACGACGACGCCGTAGCGTATCTGCGAAGTAAAGGCTATCGCAGATACGAAGTATCAAACTTTGCCAAGGACGGATATTATTCGCGGCACAATATGAACTACTGGCGGCGCGGCGAATATATAGGTTTCGGCGTGGCGGCGTCCTCGTTTATAGGCGAAAGGCGTTTTACCAACACCGAAAAAATAGACGAATACACGGCTTGCATACTGCGTGGCAAAGTCGCCGAGATTTTCAGCGAGAATATCGAGGGCGACGAGCGGGAATTCGAGTTTATTATGCTCGGACTGCGCACCGCGGACGGCATATCTTTCGACGATTTTACCGCGCGCTTTAACGCCGACTTTTTACAAAAGTACGCCGACAAGATAAAATCGGTGGAAAAATATCTCGATATAACCGAAAAAGGTCTGGCAATTAAACCCGAATACTTATTCGTTCAGAACGAGATAATCATTCATTTTATGGACTGACTATGGGAAATTTCGTACACTTACACGTTCATACGGAGTATAGCATACTCGACGGCGCGGCGCGTATCGCCGCGGTTACAAAAAAAGCCAAAGCCCTCGGTATGCCCGCTCTCGCCATAACCGACCACGGCAATATGTACGGCGCGGTCGCGTTTTTCGACGCCTGCGAAAAAGTCGGTTTAAAGGCTATAATCGGCACGGAATTTTACCTTTGCGACGATTTGTACAGCCACGAGGGCAAACCCAAACTTAACCACCTCGTACTAATATGCAAGGACGATACGGGTTACAAAAACATCGCCCTTTTAAACGCGATCGCTTTCCGCGACGGTTTCCATTACAAACCGAGAATAGACAGGAAGACGCTTGCCGAGCATCACGAGGGACTTATTTGTCTTTCGGCTTGTCTTGCGGGCGAAATTCCGCGCGCGATAGTCGCAAGGCAATACGACGAGGCGGAAGAACTCGTAAAATGGTATAAGAACCTTTTCGGCGAGGATTTTTACCTCGAAATGCAGGACCACGGCATAGCCGAGCAGATAGAAGTAAACAAATATCTGCGCGTTTACGCCGAAAAATACGATATAAAATTAGTGGCGACCAACGACGTACACTACGTGGATCGCGAAGACGCCGCCTCGCAGGACGTTTTGTTATGCGTTCAGACGGGCGCGGATTTCGACGACCCCAACCGTATGCGATTCCCCTGCGACGAGTTTTACCTTAAAACCGAAGAGGAAATGGCGGCGCTCTTCCCCGACACTCCCGAAGCAATTACCAACACGCTCGAAATCTGCGACAAATGCACCTTTCAGTTCGTGTACGGGCATTATATGTTCCCCCACTACCTGCCCGTTACGGGCGAAGACCCCGTGGACTACATCCGCGGACTTATAGACGCGGGCATCAAGAAAAAATACGGCGAGGAAACACCCGAAGTCCGCGAAAGGGTGGAGAGCGAATTATCGGTTATAAAAAGACTCGGCTTTATAGAATACTTCCTTATAGTATGGGACTATATAAACGCCGCGCGCAATATGGGCATTTCCGTTGGGCCGGGGCGCGGCTCGGGCGCAGGCTCGATAGTCGCTTACCTCATAGGCATAACCAACATAGACCCACTTAAATACGACCTCTACTTCGAGCGTTTCTTAAACCCCGAAAGGGTTTCCGCACCCGATTTCGACGTGGACTTCGAGGATAGCCGCCGTCAGGAAGTAATAGAGTACGTGCGGCGCAAGTACGGTTACGACAGAGTATGTAAAATAGTAACTTTCGGCACGATGGCGGCAAAAAACGCCGTAAAAGACGTTGCGAGAGTGCTTAAACTGCCCTACTCCGAGGCCGACCGCGTTACCAAAGCCATTCCTAACAAAATGGTCGCGAGGAACGCCAAAGGCGACGAATTCGACCTTAAACGCCCGAACATTTTAATGAAGGTGTTCGGCAAATACCACCCCAAGGAAACCGACAAGGACTACGGCGTGGATTATTCGGTTAAAGAACTCGTGCAAATGTACGAGGACGACCCCGAAATTGCGCGTATAATAGACATAGCCATTAAACTCGAAGATATGCCGAGGCAGGCAAGCACGCACGCCTGCGGCGTTATAATCGGCGCGGATATACTCGACCAGAAGATGCCGCTCGGCAGAAACGGCGACGATATTACGAGTCAGTATACGGGCGTGGAACTCGAACACCTCGGATTTCTTAAAATGGACTTTTTGGGCCTTAGGAACTTATCCGATATTAAAATGGCTATCGAATACGTCAAGGAAAATCACGGCGTAGAGATAGACTTCGATAAAAACACCTACGACGACCCCAAAGTTTTCGATATGTTATCCACGGGCAACACCAAAGCCGTGTTCCAGGTAGAATCGGGTGGCTTCCAACGATTCCTGCGCGACCTTAAACCGACTTGTCTTGAAGATATAGTCGCGGCGGTTTCGCTTTACCGCCCAGGTCCTATGGATTCCATACCCAAATTCGTTAAGTGCAAGCACAACCCCGAACTCGTTACCTACGCTCACCCGCTGCTCGAGCCTATCTTAAAGCAGACCTACGGCTGTATAGTATACCAGGAGCAGGTTATGAAGATAGTTCAGGCTCTCGCGGGATATACGCTCGGTCAGGCGGATATGGTCCGCCGTATGATGGGTAAAAAGAAAGTGGACGATATGATTAAAGAAGAAGTCATATTCATTCACGGCAAACCCGAAACGGTAGACAAACACGGTAAAGTTTCCACCGCGATAGACGGCTGCTTAAAGCGGGGCGTTCCCGAGGACGTGGCTCACGCCGTGTGGAACGAGATGAAGGACTTTGCAAAGTACGCGTTCAATAAATCGCACGCGGCGGCGTATTCGCTCGTTACTTACCAGACGGCTTACCTTAAAACTTACTACGAGGCGGAATTTTTAACCGCCGTTTTAAACAACCGTATTACCAACATCGAGGAAATACGCAACTACGTAACTTACGCCAAAGAAGAAGGAATACCCGTTCTTCCGCCCGATATAAACGAAAGTATCGGCTTTTTCAAGGTTAAAAACAAGCGCATAAGATACGGTCTTGCGGCAATAAAAGGCATAGGTCTTTCCGCGATAGATTCCATCGTTGCGGAAAGAGAGGCGCACGGCAACTATACCTCGTTCGAGAACTTTATTTCGCGTTGCGAAAGCAAAGTCTTAAACAAACGACTCGTGGAAAACCTTATATACGCGGGCGCGTTCGACTCGTTCGGCAAATACCGCACTCAACTGATAGGTATGAGTGAGGAACTTATAGACCGCGTTTCCATAATAGCCAAACAACGCGAAAGCAACCAGATGAGTTTATTCGGCGACGTTTTGCAGGAAGATACCGCCTTTACGGTAACTTACCCCAACCTTAAAGAATACGACCACAAGACCAAACTTTCGCTTGAAAAGAGCGTCGCGGGCGTTTACGTTACGGGACACCCCCTCGACGGTTATACCAACAAGTTTAAAGACTGTACTTTTAACACGGGACTTTTACTCAACACCGAAACCGACGAGGACGGCAACGAAGTCTACACCGACGTGAAAAACGATATGCCCGTGTACCTGGGCGGCATAATAACGGCGACGAGCAAACTCACCACCCGTTCGGGGTCGAATATGATGTTCGCCACGGTCGAAGACAGATACGGCGCGGTGGAATGCGTGTTCTTCCCGAGGAAACTCGAAAAATATCGCGACCTTCTGCACGAAGAACAACTTATTAAAATAAGAGGCAGATTGCAGATCCGCGACGATAACAGAGTTTCGGTTTCGGTTGACAGCGCGGAAGGCGTAAACGAAACCGTAAGCGCGGAAGCGGCAACGGAAAAACAACAAAAAGACTATCTCGGCATTATACTCGACGCCGACACCGTGGGTGCGAAAGACGAACTTTTAGACGTGCTTTCGACCTACCCCGGCGACATAACCGTATATTTTAAGATAGACGGCAAAAACTATAAAATGGATAAAAAAGTCCGTAATTGCAGAGGGCTCGTAAACGAACTCCTGTCTATCGTGGACGAAGATAAAATCAAATTTTTTAAAGCGTAAAAATCGTTAATTTTAACGGAGGACAAAAATATGAAAAAAATAGCAATTTTAACAAGCGGCGGCGACGCCCCCGGTATGAACGCGTGCATCCGTGCGGTAGTGCGCGGCGCGCTTAACAACGGACTCGAAGTTTTCGGCGTGGAACGCGGCTATAACGGACTCGTTCACGGCGAAATATTCCCGATGGATTCTCACTCGGTGTGCGATATAATCCAGCGCGGCGGCACTATTTTAAAAACCGCGAGATGCCTTGAATTTAAAGACCCCGCAGTAAGAAAACAAGCGGCGGACAACCTTAAAAAACTCGGTATAGAAGGACTCGTGGTCATCGGCGGCGACGGCTCGTTCACGGGCGCGAAACTCCTTTCCGACGAACAAGGCATAAACGTAGTCGGCATACCCGGCACTATCGACAACGACCTTGCCTACACCGATTACACGCTCGGTTTCGATACGGCTGTAAACACCGTGCTTTGGGCAATCAACGCTCTTCGCGACACCATGACTTCTCACGACAGAGTTTCGCTCGTTAAGGTTATGGGCAGAAGATGCGGCGATATCGCCTTATACGCGGGCATTTGCGGCGGCGCGGAATATATTCTCGTGCCCGAAGTTCCATACGATATTCAAAAAATAGCCAACGAAATCAAGCACAACCGCGAAACGGGCAAAACCGCCAACGTAATAGTTTTAGCCGAAGGTGCGGGCGACGAAAACGAAATTAAGACTATAGTTTCCGTAATCTCGGGTGCAGACGTAAGAATTACCTCTCTCGGACATATTCAACGCGGCGGCTCGCCATCTATGGCGGACAGAATGCTCGCCGCTAAATTCGGCTATCACGCCGTAAAACTCTTAATGGCGGGCAAGACCAACCGCGTTATAGGTTGCCACGGTCAGAAGACTATCGACCTCGATATAACCGAAGCACTCTCTATGAAAAAAGACATAGACAAGCACCTTTACGATATGGCGGCTAAACTCTGCTGATTTTAATTAAAAACGAATGAAAAATTTAAAAGGTAGAGCCGTATTCGCTCAATCGGGCGGACCTACGGCAGTTATAAACGCGAGCGTAGCGGGCGGAATAATCGCCGCACTCGACAACCCGTATATAACGGGCGTGCTTTGCGCTCATCACGGCGTAAAAGGCGTTTTAAACGAAGATTTTTTCGATATGAACGCCGAAGACCGAAATGAAATTCTCGCGCTTAAAAACACTCCCGCGTCGGCGTTCGGCTCGGTAAGATATAAACTTAAAGATTTTACCGTAGACAATACCGACTATAAACGCATTATAGAAGTTTTCAAAAAATACGAAGTGCGCTACTTTTTCTACGCTGGCGGCAACGATTCTATGGACACCTGCGACAAAATCTCGCGCTACGCCGAAAGCGTCGGCTACCCCGTGAACGTTATAGGTATACCCAAGACTATCGACAACGATTTAGTCGGAACGGACCACTGCCCCGGCTACGGCAGCGCGGCTAAATACGTGGCGCAAAGCGTTGCGGAAGTCGCGCTCGACGCGTCTATTTACGATAGTCCTTTGGTAATTATCGTTGAGATTATGGGCAGAAACGCAGGTTGGCTCACCGCGGCGGCAAGTCTTGCCTCGCTCAATGGCTTGGGCGCGGACCTCATCTATTTGCCCGAGGTTGCATTCGACAACGATAAATTTATCGCCGCCGTCAAAAGCGTGGTAGATAAAAAGCAAAAATGCGTGGTTGCCGTTTCGGAAGGTATTCGCCACGCAAACGGCAAATACGTGGGCGAGGACGCGTCCGCAACGGACATTTTCGGACACTCTCAACTCGGCGGCGTTTGCGGCGTGCTAAAAACGCTCGTAAACGGCGCGGGCATAAAGTGCAAAGCGATAGAATTGAATATTTTGCAACGCTGTGCGGCGCATTGCGCCTCCGCGACGGATATCGAGGAGGCGTTTAACGCAGGCGAAAAAGCCTTAAACAGCGCGATTAACGGTGAAACTGGCAAACTGGTTACATTTATACGAAAACAGGGTAATAATTACGATATAGAGTACGGATTATCTCCCCTTACCGTTACCGCCAACGCCGAAAAGAAAATTCCGCGCGAATGGATAAGCGAAAGCGGCACTGCGCTTAACGAAAATTTTACGAATTACGCCCTGCCGCTAATTGAGGGCGAACCTAATGCCCGCCGCGAAAACGGACTTATTTCATTTGCAAAACTCAAACTCAAAAAATTCGAGATATAAATAACCCCCTGTTTCCGCCAAATGCGGAAACAGGGGGTTTATTTTTATTTACGTTTTTTGTCTTCGCAATTCAAAGAAAAAGTAAAATCACTTGTCATTGCGAGGCACGAAGGAGGAAACAAAAACTACTTGTCATTGCGAAGGAGCGTAGCGACTGCGGCAATCCCTTGGAGTAAAGTAC
>CAVLAV010000042.1:0-10053 GCA_963660735.1 bacterium | reverse complement strand
CCGATAGGCGATATAAACCTTGCGTATCTTGCGTCGCCCGTCGCTATTCTGCTCGTTTCGCTTGCGTTTATATACCTTAACAAAGGCGAAGTAAAATCGACCTTGGGTCTTGCTTTGCCAAAGCGCAGATTTTGGCTTTACGCATTGCTTGCTCTTGCGGCGATGTTTTTCGGCTTGTCGGGTCTTAACGATTATTTCATAGCGTTTTTAAAAACCTTCGGCTATAAACCTTCGGTGGTCGATTTGCCGCCGCTTACCCCGTTAAACGCCTTATTCGTCGGCTTTGCCGTGTGTCTGTTGCCCGCGGTATTCGAGGAAATCGCTTTTCGCGGAATAATGGTAAATTCGCTTGGCGGAGCGGGTAAACTTTGGGTTTCGCTTTTGCTCGGCGCGTTGTTTTCGCTGTATCACTTAAACCCCGCGCAGACGCTTTATCAATTTGCGGTCGGTTTTATTTTTACTCTGCTTGCCGTAACTTCGCAGTCGGTTTTTCCTACTATCGTACTGCACTTTATTAACAATTCGCTCATAGTCGTTTTGCATTACGCCGTAGGCGAGTATGCTTTGCCTTTGCCCGTAAATATAGTTTTAACTGTTTTCGGGGTCGCCTGCACGGTCGCTTTAATCGTTCTTTTACTTAAAGAAAAGCAGGAGAAAACCGATAGTAAGGGCATAGGCGAATTTTCGCTTTACGCCGTTTTCGGCATATTCGTTTGCGTCGCGGTGTGGATAGGTGCGCTCTTATGATAAAAATAAATTTGGTCGCGGTGGGCAAAGTAAAGGAATCGTATTTTAAAGAGGCTATTGCCGAATATTCCAAAAGGCTCGCGGCGTTCTGTAAGTTTACCGTTATCGAGGTAAAAGAAGAGAATTTTCGCGGCGAAAGCGCGCAAATCTCCGAAAAAAGCGTAAAGAGCGAAGGCGCGCTCATAATGCAAAAACTTGCGGGGTACAATATCGCGCTCGCGATAGAGGGCGAAAAAATCTCGTCGGAAAAACTCGCCGAAAAGATCAAAAAACTAACCGACGGCGGCGCGGGCGAAATCACGTTTATTATAGGCGGCTCTTACGGCTTGTCGGACGAGGTTAAACGCGCGTGCAACGAAAAAATTTCGTTTTCCGCAATGACTTTTCCACATACGCTCGCAAGGGTTATCGCCTGCGAACAAATTTACCGCGCCTTTACCATAATAAGCGGAAAGGAATACCATAAATGACTTACGCCGAAAAATTTATGAAAGCCGCATTGAAAGAGGCGGAAAAAGCCGAGAAAAAAGAGGAAGTGCCGATAGGTTGCGTAATAGTAAAAGACGGCAAAATTTTTGCCCGCGCGCATAATTTAAGACAGACCAGACGGCTGGCAACGGCCCACGCGGAAATACTCGCGATAGAAAAAGCCTGTCGGAAAATCAAGGACTGGCGGCTTGACGGATTTGAAATTTTTATAACGCTCGAACCGTGCGCTATGTGTGCGGGCGCAATCGCCAACGCGAGAATATCCAAAGTCTATTTCGGCGCGTATGAGAAAAAGGGCGGCGGCGCGGTGAGTAAGTTCAATATTTTAAGCGAAAGCGGTTTAAACCACGTAACCGAGTGGGAAGGCGGCGTTTTAGAAGAAGAGTGTTCTGCCATAATAAAAAACTTTTTTTCCTCGCGCAGAAAGAAAAGCGAATAAAATTGCCGCTACTTATTATACAATTTGCAAAAATTTAAAAACCGATAAAAAATCGCTTGCTTAATTTAAGTCAGTTTTATATAATATATAGGTACTATTTATTGCGTTAGGGATAAACCTTAACGGCGGAGGAAGTAATGATTACACACAATACGGAGATAAAACTTTTTGCGGGTAACTCCAACAAGGCTTTGGCGGAGTCTATCGCAAAAGAACTCAATTTGCCTTTGAGCGAAGTAGAAGTCGGTCGTTTTTCGGACGGCGAAATAAGCGTTCATTTAAGCGAAACAGTTCGCGGAAGGGACGTTTTCATAATTCAGTCAACTTGTTCGCCTGTCAACGAAAATCTTATGGAATTGCTTATTATGATCGACGCCGCTCGTCGTGCGTCTGCGGGCAGAATTACTGCGGTAATACCTTATTTCGGTTACGCTCGTCAGGACAGAAAGGCTCGTTCGAGAGACCCCATCACCGCTAAACTCGTAGCGGACATCATTACTTCCGCGGGTGCTGACAGAGTGCTTACTATGGACTTGCATGCTCCGCAAATTCAAGGCTTTTTCGATATTCCCGTAGATCATCTTCTCGGCGGTCCTATTCTCTATAGATACTTTGCAAAAACGGTTGACGACGACTTTATGGTCGTTTCGCCCGACGTAGGTTCGGTTTCGAGGGCGAGGAACGTCGCGTCCAAACTTAACTGTCCTATGGCGATAGTCGATAAACGCCGTCCCAAGGCTAACCAAATCGAGGTTATGAACGTTATCGGCGACGTGAACGGCAAGAGATGCCTTATCGTGGACGATATGATAGATACCGCCGGCACTATATGCCAAGGCGCGGAGGCACTCTTCAAAAACGGCGCAAATGAAATATACGCTTGCTGCTCGCACGCCGTACTCAGCGGACCTGCGATAGAGCGTATTCAAAATTCGCACATAACCAAACTCGTCGTACTCGACACCATTCCTCTTACCGAGGAAAAGAAGATAGGCAAAATCGAAGTTCTTTCGGTCGCCAAACTCTTCGCGCTCGCAATAGAGAACATTTATCTCGACAAGAAAATGTCCGAGATTTACGACAACTGACGATAACTTACGAAAGCGGACGGCTATCCCGTCCGCGCGTTTTTTAAAGGAAAAGTAAAATGATAATCGTAGCGGGTTTAGGTAATCCCGAACCGAAATACGCAAAAAATTTACATAATCTCGGCTTTATGGCGATAGACAAACTCGCCGAGAAGTACGGCGTGGAATTTGAAAAAAACGGGTTTAAAGCCAAATATTCGGTAAAGACGATAAACGGCGAAAAAGTCGCTTTTTTAAAGCCGCAGACTTATATGAATTTAAGCGGCGAGAGCATAAGGGAATTTTGCGACTATTTTAAAGTTCCGCCGCAAAACATCATAGTCGCCTACGACGATCTCGATATTCCTATCGGGCGTATCCGCGTGCGCGAAAACGGCACGAGCGGCACTCACAACGGTATGCGCAATATCGTAAAGGAACTCGGTTCTACCGATTTTCCGCGCGTAAGGATAGGCTCTAAACCTACCGCGCCCGTGAATATTCTGGATTACGTTTTGTCCGATATAAAAAAGGAAAACGCCGACGATTACGCTTTTGCCATAAATCTTGCGGCTTGCGCGCTCGACGATTTTATTCGCGGCGAAAAGATTGAGAATATAGAAGGCAAATATAACGGCGCGAAGAGAGATGCTTAAAGACTACTTGTCGCCGAGCGAACTCGGCGAAGATTTTGAAAATATAACAGACTCTATAAAAAGCGGAGTACCCACCGCCGTTTTCGGCTTGACCGAAGCCGCCAAGTGTCATTTGGCGAGCGTTACGGACGAGCCGATTTTGTATATCGCCAAGGACGGTCTTTACGCGGCGGGTGTGGTGAACGAGATCGAGGCGTTGAGCGACGAAAAAGTAGTTTATCTGCCTGCAAAAGATGATGTTTTGCTTTATAAAACGGCGTTCGACCGCACCTCGCTGTTCTCTCGGCTTTCCGCGCTGTATAAAATCAAAAACGGCGCGAGAATAGTCGTAACCACTTTCCCCGCGCTGTTGCAACTTTTCCCCAAGTATTTGCCCGTTTACGAAATTAAAAAAGGTGAGTGTTACGACCTTGCGGAAGTTGCGGCTAAACTCATAGAATTCGGCTATAAGCGCGAAGAATTTGCCGAAGAAAAAGGTACTTTTGCAATTCGCGGCGATATTTTAGAGGTTTTCCCCGTAAACGGCGAAGACTCTTTTCGCGCCGACTTTTTCGGCGACGAGGCGGAAAGCGTTTTCCGCTACGAGGACGGCGATAAAGAAAAAAAATCGTTCGTAAACGGCTTCGAGGTTATCCCCGCCACGGACGCAATCGTTTTATGCGACGAAGTCCCCGAGATAAAGACCAAACTTAAAGCTGCGCTCGCATCTTTCGGCACGCTTGCCGTAAAGGACGACGCGAGAAAAATCGTAAACGATTTAAACGAAAAACTCGACGCTGGCGCGCCTTGTAACGAGTTTCAGTTTATAATGCCCCTTTTAAGCACGGTAACGGACGATATTTTCGCGTATATTCCGCAAAACTCGGTCGTTATTTTCGACGAGTGCAAAATGCTTTACGACTCGCTTACTTCTTCGCTTAAAGAGCACGCCGAAAGGGTACTTGCACTCGCCCGCACGGGTAAGGCGTTCAAGTTTACCGCCGCGCAGTACGCGGACAGCGAAAAACTCGTTAAAAGGCTGACTTCGGGCAGAAAAGCGGCTTTTCAGAATATAACCGCGGCTATAAACTTTTTCAGTCCGCTTAAAACTTTTAATTTAAGATGTTCGCCCATAGCGCGGTATACCGCTAATTTCGAGGATATTTACCGCGATATAAAAAACTGGCGTTTCGGCGGCTATAAAGTTCTCGTTTGCGCGGGTAACGCCGAACGCGCCAACGCGCTTAACGAAGAACTTTACTCGCGCGGCATATCTTCCGTGCGTGCGGAAGATACCGACCTGAAAGGCGGCGTGGCGGTGATAACGGCTTATTATCTGCCGACGGGCGTTATATATCACAACGCAAAACTTGCGCTTATCGGCACGGGCGACGCGTATATCGGCAAACCCAAGGAAAAACGCATAAAACGCAAGCGCGGCGATTTGTTTTCCGCGCCCGAAGTCGGCGATTACGCCGTACACGAAGTCCACGGCGTGGGTTTCGTAAAGGGCGTTAAAAGAATTTCCACGCAGGAAGGCACGAAGGATTACGTCGCGGTGGAATACCTCGGCGGCGATACCCTGTACGTGGGCGTTGACCAGATGGATAAACTTACCAAATATATGGGCGGCGGCGAAAAGCCTAAACTCAACCGTATAGGCGGTAAGGAATTCGAGCGGATTAAAGAGCGCGTCAAGGCGTCTATTGCCACTATGACGATAAACCTTAAAAAACTGTACAAGGCGCGTAGCGAGCGGCGCGGGTTCGTCTTTTCGGCGGACGACGCGTTCTCGCAGGAATTCGACGAGGCGTTCGAGTTCGAGCCGACCGAAGATCAGTTGCAGTCCGAAGCGGAAATCAAAGCCGATATGGAAAGCACCAAGGTTATGGACAGATTGCTTTGCGGCGACGTTGGGTTCGGTAAGACCGAAGTGGCGTTCCGCGCGGCGTTCAAGGCGATTGCGGACGGCAAACAGGTCGCGCTCGTCTGTCCCACTACCATTTTGTGCGAACAACACTACCGCGCTGCGGTAAAGCGTTTCGGCGATTTCGGCGTAAGGGTGGAGTCGCTCAACCGTTTTAAAACGCCCGCAAAACAAAAGAGCGTGGTCGAAGGTCTTTTAAGCGGCGACGTCAATTTCGTCATCGGCACGCACAGGCTTTTCGCAAGCGACGTAAAGTTTAAGGATTTGGGACTTTTGATTCTCGACGAAGAACAGCGTTTCGGCGTGGAACATAAAGAAAAACTCAAACTGCTCAAAGAGAACGTAGACACGCTCACTATGACGGCGACTCCTATTCCGCGCACGCTGCATTTGTCGCTTTCGGGCATAAGGGATATAAGCGTTATAAACACGCCGCCCAAGGTAAGAATACCCGTTCAGACTTACGTGGTAGAGGAAAGCGACGCGCTTTATAAAGACGCCATAACCCGCGAACTCGCCCGCGACGGACAAGTGCTTATAATGCACAACCGCGTGGAAACCATATATAAGTTGGCGGATTTGGTAAAGAATATCGTTCCCGAGGCAAAAATAATCGTAGCGCACGGGCAAATGGACAGAAAGTCGCTCGAAGACAGCGTAATGAAGTTTTACGACGGCGAGTATAACGTGCTCGTGGCTACGACTATAATAGAAAACGGCATAGACCTGCCGCGCGCCAACACTATAATAGTTACCGACAGCGACAAACTCGGACTTTCCACTCTCTATCAATTAAAGGGCAGGGTAGGCAGGAGCAACGTTATGGCTCACGCATACTTTACTTTCCGCCGCGATAAAGTTATTTCGGACGCGGCATATAAACGCCTTTCCGCGCTTATGGAGTTTACCGAAATGGGCAGCGGATATAAAATCGCTATGCGCGACCTCGAAATTCGCGGCGCGGGCAACGTAATGGGCGTGGAACAGCACGGACATATGGATAAAGTCGGCTACGAACTTTACAATAAATTGCTCAAAGAAAGCCTCGGCGAGGTTACCAAAGACCAGGAGGTCGAACTCGATATAAATATGGACGCGTATATCCCCGAGGAATACGTTTCTTCGTCCTCATCGAGAATGGATGCGTACAAGCGCATAGCCGAAATCGTAACCGACGAGGACAGAAAACGCGTTACTGATTCTCTTGTCGAAAATTACGGCGACATTCCGTATGAAGTAGAAAACCTCGTTACCATAGCGCGGCTTAAAGTGGCGGCTAAAAATCGCGGGGCGGTTAAAGTCGTTATCGGCGCGAAGCGTTCTTATATCGAACTTAAAGATTTGGCTTGTTTAAACGAGGATGGTTTTATGGACAAGATAAACGAGCGTAAAGGCAAAATTACGCTCGAATTCGGCGTTTCGTCCTTGCTCGACTTTACCCTTGCAGGCAAAACGGGTGAAGAAATCGCGCAGTTTATGCTCGAAACCTTACAAAAATGAAAAAATTTTAAAAAAATCGTTTAAGCGGCGCAAAATGCCTTGCATTCGTTTAAATTATTTAGTATAATATTTAGTATTGAAGTATTATAGGTCCGTTTGCCTTGAACATTTTAAGGCGACGGCCGTCAGGAGAATTTCTATGAAGAAATTTACTTTAAAAATCGTAACGCTTTTGCTTTCCGTTTGCATGCTTACGGGAACGCTTGCAAGTTGCGGACTTTTCGTTACGAACACCGATAGAGATATGGCTCAAAAAGTTGCCGTCGTCCGACTTTCGGATAACGTAAACGAGGAAGTTATCTATAAAAGGGATATGACCGCCGGCTATTATAGTTACGGTTACTATTACGTTCAACAGTATTCCTATACTCAGTCGAAGGCTTATGAACTTATCTTAAATAACCTTATAAACAACCTCGTCGTAACGCAGGCGGCGCAGGAATATCTCGCCGAGAAAAATGCGAAAGAAAGTATCGGCGGCGTAGACCTTACTACCGACGAGTATTTAGGTAAGGGCAAGCCTTACTATAAATATCTTGCCGTTATGGCGTCTTCTGCAGACGTTGCCGATTTTGAAAGTAAAAACGCTAAAGTTACTGTGGGCAGCGACGAGTATTACGATAAACTCGCGGATTACGTTTACGATAGGTATGCGGGTAAAACGCTTTCTGCGAAAGACGCTCCGTTCAGATTCGTGTCGTCTACCACCGCAGTAAACGCCGTGTTTACCGCCATCAAAAGCGTAAATTCTCTCGTGGAATCTTTCGCAAACGACGATTCTTCGTCGAGCGATACTCACGAACATGAAAGCGTTACTTACGACGTAAGAACTACTCCCTCGATAGATTCCGACGATGATGACGAGGAAACTCTCGACACCGTTCAGACTATCAAAAGCGGCGTAAACGAAGCCGACGCTTTTAACAAGGGTATCAAACGCCTTAAAAAGTTAGGGCTGGTTGACGGCGGCGAGAATCCTGTTCTTGCCAAAGAAATGAGCGTTTTAACCGTTCCTTACTTTAAGAATACCGTAACGGACACTATAAAGAGTTCGCTCGTTCAGAAATATCAGGACGAGAAGGAAAAAGAGGTTGCTTTAAGCAATCATGAACTTTACGAGTCTTACGTAAACCTTAAAAACAACCAGAACGAAAGACTTGACGGCGACCTTTCCACTCTCGAAACTAAACTCGGCGAAGTGGCGAAAGATACTTTCGTACTTTACAGTAAAGACCTCGGTTACGCCTACGTTTCGCATATACTTATCGGCTATTCCGACGAGCAGAAAGCGCGTATCGAAAAAGAGATAACGGGTAAAGACAATACCACCAACGCGGATATTCTTGCGGCGATAAATACCGAGGCGGAAAAGGTTATCGCCAAAGACCAACGCGAAAGTTGGGTTAAATCGGGTTACGGCTTATATTCGAGCGAAGATAGTTCGTTTACTTTCGATTCCAAATACGTATACGGCACTAAATTCAGCAAATTCGACGGAACGGTCGGCGCTCCCTCTTACGACGTTGAGGAAGAAGACGACGACGGCAATAAGGAAATTAAATTCACTTATAATTCCGTCGTTGCCAACACTTTAGATTATACCGCATTTTGTAAACTTGCGGACAAGGCTTTTGGTCTTACCGAAGGAACTTTCACGCTTGGATATAGCGGAACGATTGCCGATTACGACGCTGTCAAGGGCGACGTGGAAGATTTGAAATACGCTTACTCAACCGATACGGGCAACCTCGGCAAATACCTTGGTTATCTCTATTCGCCTTACACTTCCGAAAGCAGTTACGTTCAGGCGTTTGCGGCGGCGGCAAAGGAAGTTGCAAGTCAAGGTAAGGGCGCGTATAAAATGTTCGCGTCCAAAGAGTACGGCTTGCATATAGTCGTTTGTACCGAAAAAGCAAGCGATTACGGTCAATACGCCGACGAGGCGTCGTTCGTTGCCGACCTTGCCAACGCGGACAGTTTTGCCGCTCGTTATAAAAAGGCAAGCGACGATATGGTTAAGACCACTTATATTTCCAAACTCGCCACCTCGCTTACTACTCAATACTCTAACGATGCTAACGTAGTTACGAGGTACGAAAAGTCTTACGCCGATCTTATGAAAGACTGATTTTAAACAAGATAAAAACTGCGGCTTATCCGTCAAGATAACGCCGCAGTTTTCTTTTATAAAACGGTATAATTCATTTGTTTAAACCTCTAAATTTATTGTCATTGCGAAGGAGCGTAGCGACTGCGGCAATCCCTTGGAGTAAAGTGCAGGGTAAATATTGCATACCGCAGAATACGCGATAAATTTTTATAAAATTTTCCTTATCGCCGCTAAAACGCTTGACTGTATCTGTCAAATATGTTAATATATTAAGGCAAAGTAGAGGTTGACCCTTCTCACCGTAAGAACTTTTCAAAACGGCGCATAATTTTCTTATTATAATAATAGGATATTATCAAAGGGTGCTTTTACGGCGTCCTTTATTTTTTTACAGGTAGGTAAACGATTATTAAAGAGCAGACGCAAATAAATCAGGACATAAGGGATCGCGAAGTCCGTCTTATCGGCGCGGACGGCAGTCAACTCGGTATAGTATCTTCGCGCGAGGCGTTAAGGCTTGCCGAAGAACAAGACCTCGACCTTGTTAAAATAGCCGCGCAAGCGACTCCGCCCGTATGTAAGATTATGGATTACGGCAAGTATCGGTTTGAGATGCTCAAAAAACAAAAGGAAGCCAAGAAAAATCAAAAAGTCGTGGAACTTAAAGAAATTTGGCTTTCTATGACCATTGATATAGGCGACCTCAACGTAAAAGCCCGCCAAGCGCAAAAATTTTTAGCAGGCGGCAACAAGATTAAGGTTTCTATCAGGATGAGAGGCAGACAAAACGCCCACTCCAACTTAGGCGTGGACGTAATGAATAAGTTTTATTCGTTAGTCGGTAACGACGCCGTTATGGAAAAACGCCCGTCGTTCGAGGGGAGAAACATTCTTATGATTTTAGCCCCCGCCAAATCAAACTGAATTACAATAAAAAGGAGTAATTATTATGCCAAAAATGAAATCGCACAGCGGTGCAAAGAAACGTTTCAAAGTAACCGGTACGGGCAAAGTTAAAAGATATAGCCAAAACAAGAGCCATATTTTGAGCAAAAAGTCCACCAAGAGAAAGAGAAGATTAAGAACGGGGACTTACGTTTCCGATACTCAGGCAAAGACCGTTAAAAAGAGTCTTATAC
>CAVLAV010000041.1:0-10079 GCA_963660735.1 bacterium | reverse complement strand
TGCCGCAATCGAGATACCCGCTTTTTTCCATACGGAAGCGTTTTTGAGATACTTGTAAGCAACACCTACACCTTTTCCCATTTTTGTAAATACAGTTCCTATATTTACACCTTTAATAAGGGCGAGCAAAGTGGTAATACTCCCCACAAGAACGGCAATTTTTGCAATAGAGCCTGCGACATCCCATCCGCTTATATCAACTTGTTCAAACATTTGAGAAGTATCGGTTTGATTAGCCGAATTATTCCCCAAAATATTGAGTTCGTCAAAACCGACGGTTGAGCGTTTTACTTCGTCTAACGCATCTGCATAACTTTGTGCGTATTTTTTCGCTTGTAAAAAGGTTTTTTGCCCGTTAATCGCGGCAGACACTTTGCCGATGCTGTTCATAATATCGACTAAACCATCGCTTATACGGGTGATAGTAGGCAATAGCGATTGAAGAATGGGCAATAATGCCGCACCCAAACTATTTTGCATATAGGTAAATTCCGTCTTATAAGCGGACATAACATTATTCGCTTCCTGACTGAATTTTGCTATATTTTGCAACCCCGCTGAAATACCGCGCGTAAGTTGAGCAATCAATGACCGCACAATACGATAAAATGCGACATTTTTGAATTTGTCGAACATTTTACCGAGAAAACCTTTTGTTTTTACACTTTTGCTTCCCAATTCCTCAACGGCACTTGCATTCTTCTTTGTCTGTTGCTCGATTGCCTGATATTGCAACCTTACAGCAAGAAGTTGTTTTTCAAGCATATTCCATTGAGTCGGATCGGGTTTATCGGCTTCGGTAAGTTTGTTCATTTTATCCGTTAAAATGGTTGCTTGCAATTCCAATTTCGCCATTTTGTCAGAAAAAGTATCCGCAAAATTCGAGCCGTTTACAAAAGCGGTTTCGCCCGAAAAATTACTTTGTTTAGCCGACAATGCCGCATCAAGTTTCGCTTTCGCGGCAGTAATGCTTTCAACGGAACTGTCAAAAGAGTTTACAATTTCGTCGCATTCATTTTGAATATCTTCAAGCCAAACAGGCTTAACAGCCGTTTGATTTCCACCAAAAACTTCCCCAGAATTGATAGCGGGTTCTGCAACCCGTTCGAGTTCGCTTGACACTTTATCAACGGCTTCGGTAACACTCGTTGTGTCAATCTTCGGTGTAGTAATTTCAAGATTTTTAAGGGCTTTTTTGTAGATTTCCAAAGTCTTAATGTTTTTGGTAATCGAGCGAAGTTGCTTATCAAGTGTATCGAATTGAACTTCTGCAATGCCTTTAAGTCTTTTCTTTACTAATAAAAAAGAGTTAGACTTTCCGATGCGGTCTAACTTTTTGAGAGAAGATACCAACGCATCTAAACTCTTGCTTGCATCGGTGGACGACGATTCTATTTCTATCTGTAACGAATCAATAGGCTCACGATCTGACACGTTTATACCTCCTGTTTATTCTTATTTGCTTTTTTCTGCATAGCCGATTTCATTTTTTCGTAACGCTCTTTCTGCGCCACGATTTCACGTTCTTCGGCTTCTTTTTGCGTAAGCGGAATAGGTTTATCGAGATACGGCAAAGCAGTCGTTCCATCTTTTGCAAACGCGTGCAAAAGCGGGGAAACGGAGCAGAGGGCATTGTAAATATACAAGCCTTGTAACCATAACTCTTCGTTCTTCCTATTCTTTTTCATTTCAAAGGCTTTACGATAATATTTTGTAAGCAAACAATCTTGATTCCAAAATTCATCTGCCGTCATACCTATGGAAAGATAAAACGGAAAAGCCTCGTAAAATTCTTCCGTGTAAGTTTTTTCGGGGATACGAATAATATCCGCATCCCCGTCGCTTACGGGCGGCGCATCACTTACTACTGCACCGTCCACTCCACGTTTCCCTCATCGTCGTTCGGTTCGGACATAAGGGCAACGATAGGTTCGTTGTACATATCGACAAGAGTGGAAAAGAGTGCTTCACGGTTGCGAACGCCGTTGAAGATTTTGTCGATTACTTCTCGTTTTTCAAATTTGTGGTGCATCAAAAATGCGCCTGCGAAAAGGTTCGGAAGAACACTCATCGGCTTATCCGAAATTTCGGACAGGGAAAACCCCTGTTTTTCCATCGTTTCAACCGATTTACGGTTAAATTCGAGAGTGTATTCCTTGTTTTCGTGTTTCAGTTTAATCTGTTTTGCCATTTTTGTATGCCTCCTTAATCGTCATCCTCAACGAGCGCACTCGTCGTACAAATGCTGACTTTCATTTCGCGAACTTCATTCACGCCTTTTCCTACGATAGTAACGGAAAGTTTTCCTTTGCACTTGAACTTGCCGTCCGATCCGGTCGGGGTAACTTCATCACCGTTTTCCGTTCCACCGAACCATACTGCAAAATCGGTTTCCTTGCCTTTAAGGGCGCGGAGCGTATCGAACGTGGTTTTATCGTAGTTAGCGGTAAATTCCAAGCCCTCGTTTTCTTCGATGCCCTCATCGTAGGTATGCGCTCTGTCGGAAAGAGTGGTTTTTTCCAATTTTTCGGGCGAGCCGAACAAATCGGGATAGTCCTTAATATCGAGCAGTTTCGTCCAAGTCGTAGAACCGCCCGTAGTTGCGCCTTGCATTAAAAAGGTCTTATAAGTATTCATACTTACCTCCTGTATATGGTTTTATTTTTTGATACGACAGCCTCGTATCTGCCAATCATTTGATAAATGTTATCCGTCGGCTGTAACGGTTGTTTGGTTGTCCGTGTAAAGCCGATTGACAGCATTTTTTCGTCTATCACGTTAAAAATGTTTTTGCATTCCGTTTTCCGTCCTGTTTTCTTATTTGAAAAAACATAGACTTCAAACATAACTTTAACGTGATTTTCGTTGCTCCCGCTGTCTTGCGTTTTACTATAAACGAAATTATCTGCTTCGTAAATACTTGCGCAAGGAAATTTCGCAGGGGATAGATTAGGTTCGCTTGTAATTTCGATTTTTGGAAATTTAGCCGAAAGAGCCGAATATACAATATCGAATACTTCATTTTCGCAATCTATCATCTGCCGAATACCTCCCGTGCAATATTTAAGATTTCGTCCTTTATCTTTTTGCTCGCTTCCCACATACAGCGGTTTTGCGGGTTGCCGTGTGTGAACATCAAACCTTTTGCCGCTAATTTCGGGTTTGATGGTATTTCGCCGTTTGTTCCCGGTTCGCCTTTATAATACCAAAAATCGTTTCGCCCTCGCTTCTGACCGTAGCCACCAATGTAAAACCCGTATTTGTCTGCGGCGGGGTGAGTATCGGCAAAAGTATTGTAAAATACACCTGTGCCGAACTCAATAAACGTAACCGCATTTCCTACCGCTCTAACGGCAATTTTATTTTCGTCTATCCATTCAGGGGCATCGACCTTAACATCGTTTGTACCGTCGTATTGAGCGGTGCTAAAACGCGCAGAGGCTTCTGATACACCTATTTCGGCAAGTCTTTGCAGAAACTCGCGTTGCTTATCGGCTAACGACTGTTTATATGCTTCAACTTGCTTAATGGCTTCCGATATATTGCCTAACGATATTTTAATTTTCATCGGGCTTTTCCTTGCTTATCGCTATGGCGAAAACATTCAAAGATTTTGCCACGGCTTTCACGATATAATCGTGTACGGGCGTTTCGTCCGCTTTGTATTGTTTTGGCTCTATATCCACACAAAGCAAAGTGTTTTCATCTATCGGACAATCAATATCATCAAGAACGATTACTTTTTCATATGAAATATCCGAACCAAACAACTCCGCTTGCGCTTCGCCGCTTCCTGCCGAGATATTACCTTTACAGAACACGGGTGATTGATAAGTTAAAACTTTTTCGCCCGTTCTATGATTGTTTTCGTCAAGCAATTCTTTTTTGTCTTTGTACAAGTAATAGTAAAAGCCCCGTTTGTTACGATTCAGAGTTCTCATCCGAACACCCCGCAATGCGGAATGATGCCTTTCAGCATACTTTCAGGAATATCCGCACTCTCGTATGTGCGGTCTATTCCGTTTTCATTATGCTGTAATTCACCCTCCGCGCCGCGCTTGTTGAGCAAATAAACGGCAATATTTACTTGCGTTAAAGCGTATTTTTCGGGGACTTCGGTTTTTGAATGGTCAAAAGGGTAAAGGCGATTAAGAATCGCTTCCCCGGCGATAGAGAGGTAGGCTTCAAGCAATTTAATATCTTCGCCATCGCCGTATATAGTTTTAAGCAATTCTAATTTGTCTGTTGCCATAGCCTACCTCCGTTTGCTTTAAGATTTCGCCCCGATTTCGAGCGTAAATTCTTTGCTTGCTACGCCGTAGCCGTTATCCGCAATAACGGTGAACGCCCATTTGCCCATTTTCGTAGGAGTACCCGAAAAAGCACCTGCATCGGACATCGAAATGCCGTCGGGAAGTTCACCGCGCTCGATAGCGCATTTGACAGTTCCCGTTCCGGTCGTGGTAAGGCTTGCGGTATACGCCGTTTCCAATTTACCCGCGGAAAGAGAATCCGTAGTGATTTTTGCACCCTCGTTGTTCGCGCCTTTGATAATTCTTGCGGTCTGCGTTTCGTCGGTAAGGGCAGGCAAGAAGTATTTGCGGGAGTAAATCTTGTTAAGACGTTCGTTTGCAATTCTTTCCTGCTCAACTTCCGTACCTTTCTTAACGAAGTAGGTAACGGCTTTTCTCGTGCCGATGACGATATAATTTACCGGAGCATCTTTTTTCGTATAAAGGTTTACACCTGCAACCGTGCCGATATAACCGCTTCTCACAAACGCTTCTACATACTTCAAATCGTCTTTGAGCGTTTTGCGAAGTTCCGCAGTCTGCTTCGGATTCACAAAGCCGAAAATTTCGATTGCTTTTCTCGCATCTTCATCTTCGGGCAAATCGAGAAGAGCCGTGGCATCGGCAAATGCGCCGAAATCGTAAGAGGTCGTATTGACTTTAAGCGTACCTTTGCAAAACTCGTTAAAGATGCGCTTCTGCGAAGAGTTGAACATATCGGTAGCCATATGGTTTACGCCGACAGGAACGCAGTAGGGATCTTTCATCTGCTCTTCGTCGTAGTAAGGGAAACGGTTCTGCAAAAGCAGAATTTCGTACTCCTCGTCCGAGAAGTTGACTTCGATATTTTTCTCGTTACCTTTTCCCATTTCCAACTGTTCCGTAGCATCGGTTGCACGGTATCTACGGATTTTCTTGCGGTCGCCGGGAACACCTGCAAGACTTTTATCGACGGTAACGAAGCGCATCAAATCAAGATGCGAATTGAACTGATCTTCGATTTCGTTCGCAAGAACTTCGTTATCGTATATAACGTGATTATGATTTAACATTTTTTTATTCCTCCGAATTGAATTTTTTGTAAAGTGTCGGGTTCTTTGTTGCTAATTCCTGTTTTTCAGGAAGCGACAAGGCGCGATATTCCTCTTTCGTCATTTCCGCTTTACCACCCGCCGGGGGAGTAGGTGTTCCGCGCATCAATTTTTCGGTCGTTTCTTTTTGGACTTTTTCCAAAAATGTTTTCTGATTCGCGTAAAACTTATCCATATCGTTATCGACGATGGCTTGTGCGGAATCGGTTGCGAGAGCATCATCGTAACCCACCGCCATAAGTTTAGCCTTGTTGTCGGAAATCGCTTTTTCTTTTCTCAAACAAGCGAGTTCTTCTTGCAACGCTTTTTCTTTCTGTTCCTGTTCTTCTTTTGCCTTTTCTTCGGCAGTCTGCTTTTCCTGCAATTTGCGTTTACTTTCTGCCGCTTCGGAATTGCTTTTGTCAAGTGCCTTTTTGAGTTTATCCACTTCCTTTTTCAGATCGTCGCCCGGCAAACTGACGGATTCGAGTGCCGATTCAATCTCTTCGGGAGTCATACCCTCTTTGTAGGAACTTCCAAGCATTTCTTTAAGTTTAGACATAATAAAAACCTCCTGCGCTTTTTAAGGTCATCTCCGACCATTGATTTCTGTTTTATAGTCTTGTCTGACTGTGCGATTTAGGTTTTCTCTAACCAAATTTAAGCCTTTCGGCGTAATTTCTTAAAACAAAAGAGGCTGCCGCAAGCATAAATGCTTGTCGATAGCCCCTGTTGGCTGTGTCCCACTATCCGTTTATAGCAGTCTTATTTTTTACTTGCCGTTTTATCTCGATAACAACAACGTTATCTTTTTCGCGTTTTACTTCGGCAACGTTTCCGCGCTTTAAGATTTCTTTTACGGAATCAACCCAATTATTGATTTCCGTCGGAGTTCGTTTTTCCATTCCCGGAATCATTATTTGCACCTCCGTTATTAGATTGTTTAGCCAATTCCATTGCTTTCTTTTCCTGTTCTTCGGCGTATTCCTCGCTAATTTTGTAAGCAAGTTCCGCATCGGCAAACATACCGCAATGCTGAAATGCCAATTTCGGATGAATTTTGGAATTTGCAAGCATTGTCGTAAGAACGGTTGCTTTGTTATTGATGTTTTCGTAATTTCTACGAGTAAACCGCAAATCAATATCGGATATTTTCAGATTCGTATCGGATAAGGTATTTGCAATTCTCAAAGCGATACGCAACATCCGTTTTTCTGATCTCTTGAACATAAGTTCCGTATCTTTTGCTTTGGCTTCTGCGACTTCCCATCCGTCGCGCATTATTACAGCCGAACCCGTATCGCTCGTGGAACTACCGCCGTTTCGGTTTGGCATTCCGCAAATCGTCAATATTGTTTGGTACATATCGTCGAGAATCAATTTTGTATTCGACTGATTGACTTCGGGGGTTATGTAGCCGACATCGGCAGGGTTTTCAGAAGTGCTTTTGAATTTTATGCCGCCCAATTCTTTTAACTTTTCAAATTCCTCTTCGTCAATATCAATGTTTACAAACTTAATAAGAGATTGAATGAATTGTTCCAAACCATTGATTCTGTCCGATAAAGTAAGATTGTAGGCATCGAGTAACGGCAAAACCACTTCAAACGCGCCGAGTCGGGCGTTATTAGCAGGGTATTCGACAATCGGCACAGCACCCAAAATATGCGGTTCTTCTCTAACGATTTTATCGTCAATGATTTCAAAATAAGTATTGTCGGTATAAACGCTATACACAACTTCCTTATTTTCTGTTTCTACATACTTAACCCCCATAACGGGCTTGTTTCCAAGTCCGTTATAATAGACAACAAAACATTGCCGGGGATCAAGCGTGTACAAATTAAAAGGAGAATCACCGTCTGCATTTTCGGCTTTTGGCACAATCATCCTGAATGCAGTACCGCAAATAGTAAACCAATCCGCAAGTTCCTTATCTTTTGCCGCCTTATCTTCCGAATACATAAATTCGTTGAGTTTTGTAATTTGTTCTGTAATGGTTTCCTTTTTTGAATCACGACTAACATATTGCAAAGGCTCACCAAGAAGATAGCCAACCTTAAAGGAAGTTATTTCGTTCGCTCTGTTCGCAACAATTTTATTATTGATTTCAGGGCGCACTTCTTTTTCGCGTTGTAAAATCGGCTGATTACCGTTGTTGTATTCATAAAGGTAGTCGATGCACGCGCTATTTCCATCGTGTTCAGATTTCGCTTTTTTGAGAACAGCGATAATGTTATTTCGCGTGATTTCACTTTCATCGGTATAAATAACTTTTCGCCCGGTTAAATCCGTTCTTATCGGTTGCGACACGACACACTCCTCCTTTTAGAATACTTTCTACCACTATTATAGCCATTTTTATTGTAGTTGTCAATGGTTTATGACCTATTTTTAATAAAAATAACCATTAGAGAATAAATTAAAACACTTTTTTGAAAATTTCGGGCTTTTGACCGATAGAATCTTCTTTCATTTCAACAAGCATTGCGAGTGAGTCGGGAGCATCGTCGTGCTTGTTTTTGCCCGTTATCTTAAACGCAAACAGGTTATTCATAAACTGATTGTATTCTTTTGTCCTTTTTGCAGGTTCAAGAAAATAAAATTCTCGTATTTCAGGGGCTTTATCAAATATGCGCTGTTCCTTACGAACGCTTGTTTTCGCCCTTTTGGAAGTAATATTCAGCCGATAATTTTTACTTCGCAATTCTTTTTCTACTGCTTGCTGATAATCTTCGCCGCCATTATTTGCTTCAAACCGTGCCGCTTGAACTTTGTTTCGTAGAATAGTTTCTATAATTTTGGGCTGTGTAATTTTTTTATCACCCGCATCAAATACAAGGTCGGGGATAAAACAATCGTTTCCGTACTGCACGCAAACAGGCGCAGAACAAAAGTCCCCGCCGCCGAAAGCGGGATCGACCGCCATAAAAATTCTATCGGGTTCGTCTGACGGTAACACTCCATTATAGTACCGTAAATCGTCGGGGCAGAAGAGCGTACCATCTCGCTCGATAGGCTCTTGCATATATTGAGCGTTCCAAGATGCCATATCATTGTTTCGTTCAAATGAAGCCCGCCTTTGCCTGTAATATTCGGTTGAAAAACCTACGCCGTAATCATATTCAAAATTTGATTCGTCGGTTTGTGGATCAAGTGCGGGCATATTGATAATTCGATAGCGAACATTTTTGTATGCGGGATCGTTTTCAAGAAGTTCCATTCTAATACCCGCAGGATCTGAAATAGACCATCGTGTACCAACCCACAACCGTTTTGCGCTTTCTTTTGCACGGGGAATTAAGTTATTATCTACTTTGAACCACGCCGAAGCAAGTCTATCTTTGTTTAAGGCTTCTTCGATGCCGCCGATAAGGTCATCGCTAATGAGAAACCCATTACAGTCGCAAGCACCATTCAATGTTCCATACAACGAACGGCAGGTTAAAGACGGATAACGCTTTTTTCTGTCAATATTTACAATTTCATCTTTTGCATTTGTGCTTACGATTTTACTATCCGGAAATATCTCGTGCCAAGTGTAAGTGTACTTATCGTTGATGACTTCGAGAACACCTGAATACATTGCCGCCGTAATAACGTCGGAATAGGCAGAATACAAATTTGCCAATTCGGAATTTCGCCCGATTATCCAAGTAAGGGCAAAAAGAATAAGCGTAGTCTTTCCGACACGCGGCGGCATTGCTATGAAAAGTTCGTCCAACTCATCGTCCACAAGTTCCTGAATAGCATCAACTACAATTTTCAGTTTTTTTCGGCGCGGCTTATAAAACCGTTCGTTCGGGCGGCGGTTCTTTTCAAGATACAGCATATAACTATCGAAAACGTGAGGTGCTTCAAAAAGCAAAGTCCTGTCTATCAAGGAAACCAAACGGGGGATAATTACTCCGTCGAGCAGTCTTATATGTTTTTCACATATCGAGCGAAGTTCTGCCGAAAGCCGCAGGGCTTCTTTTTTATCGGTAGTCAAAGCATTGCGAGCAACAGAAAATAAATCTTCATACGCTTCGTAATTATAAGGTTCTTTTTCAATTTTGGCGCGAATTACGCCGACGAGAATTACATCCATTTTATTCACTCCATAAGAAAAAGGACTACAAGCAAATTTGCTCATAGTCCCTGTTGACTTTTAATTCCGTCTTGTTGCGGAAAGGTTATTCAAGTTCAAATTCAATACGACTGACTTTCACAATGAAATTTTGAGATTTGTTCTGATTTCTTTCTGATAGTGCATCTTCAATTTCCCAATCTCTAACGGTCGCAGTTTTTTGTTCCTTCGGTTTCAAATTCCCAAGATATTCACCGTCGTGCGACTTAAACGATTCTTTTTCAGACTGTATTCTATAAAAATACTCAAAAGCCTCTCCATCTTGTGGAACAACAAGAAAGAATACATAAACATTTTTTAATGCGCTCGTACTTTTATTAGTGAACATAAACTCATAGCGAGCAGGCTTTGCGTTTAGTATATAGTCGGTTGGATCACCATTGTAGGAATCCGCTTCAAAATATTGACTCGTACAAGCGAAATAATCTTCCCAATTTAACATTGCCAAATCGGTTTTATCATTCAAGTTAGTGCAAGAGCATAAAAGGCAAGAAAAACACAAGAGTAAAATAAATAGCGACCTTTTCATATTACCTCCTTGCAAAGTCTATACCACTTCGCTTTTGTTATTCCTAATTCCTTAATTGC